>JBEGPS010000282.1:0-27972 GCA_041181325.1 Pseudomonadota bacterium | reverse complement strand
TGCTTGGCGCGTATGACCTTGCCGCCGAACGCTACACCGATGGCCTGGTGGCCAAGGCATACGCCCAGTATCGGCTTCTTGCCGGCGAAGTGCTTGAGCACCTCGACCGAGATGCCGGCTTGCGCCGGATCTTTCGGACCTGGCGAAATGCAGATGTGGTCCGGGTTCAGCGCTTCGATTTCCGCGATCGTGATTTCGTCGTTGCGGAACACGCGCACATCTTCACCCAGCTCGCCGAAGTACTGCACGATGTTGTAGGTGAAGCTGTCGTAGTTGTCCACCATCAGGAGTTTGATTTTTTGCGTCATGCTGATTACTCCAAACCTTGTTCTACCAACTCTGCAGCGCGCAGCAGAGCGCGGGCTTTGTGTTCGGTCTCGGCCCACTCCAGCTCGGGCACGCTATCGGCTACTACACCGGCGGCGGCCTGCACATACAGCATTTGGTTTTTGATGATGCCAGTGCGGATGGCAATGGCCACGTCCATATCGCCTGCGTAGCTCAGGTAGCCGCAGGCGCCGCCGTAAATGCCACGCTTGGTGGGCTCCAGCTGGTCAATCAGCTCCATGGCGTGCACCTTGGGCGCGCCGGTCAGCGTGCCTGCGGGGAAGGTGGCTTTGAGCACGTCCATGCTAGTCATGCCGTCCAGCAGTGTGCCCTCTACGTTGCTCACGATGTGCATCACATGGCTGTAGCGCTCAATGCAGAACGCGTCGGTCACCTTGACAGTGCCGATTTTGGCAATACGCCCGATATCGTTGCGGGCCAAGTCAATCAGCATCACGTGTTCGGCTCGCTCTTTGGGGTCGTTCACCAACTCGTGCTCGGCGGCTTTGTCCAGCTCGGGAGTGGCACCGCGGGGGCGCGTGCCAGCCAGGGGGCGAATAGTAATTGTCTTTTCTGGCTGAAGCGATAAATAGGGGGGCAACAATTCGCCCCCCTGGGGGGCAGCGACCCGCGTAGCGGCGGAGCGTGGGGGCAACGTCTCCTGCCGCACCAGAATTTCCGGCGACGCGCCAACCACGTGGAAGTCGCTGTCCCGCCCGTCTGCACCACTGAAGTGGTAGTAGTACATATACGGGCTAGGGTTCAAAGACCGCAGCGCGCGGTACAGGCTCAGCGGTGACTCGGTGTAGCGCTTTTTGATGCGCTGGCCCACTTGCACCTGCATGAAGTCGCCGCCGGCGATCATCTCTTTGGCGCGCAACACCGCGGCGATGTAATCAGCCTTGGCGTAGTCGCGCTGCGGTGCGTGGCCTTGGGTGGGTTTGACCGTGGGCGCGCTCACCGCCTCGGCCAACTTGGCTTTGAGTTCATTCAGGCGGGCTTGCCCGCGGGCATAAGCCTCGGGCTGCACGGGGTCCACATAAACCATCAAGTGCAGTTTGCCCGAGAGGTTGTCAATCACCGCCAGCTCTTCGCACTGCAGCAGCAAGATGTCGGGCGTGCCTATTTCATCGGGTGGGCAAGTGGCTTCGAGTTTCTTTTCGATGTAGCGCACTGCGTCATAGCCAAAGTAGCCCGCCAGCCCACCGCAAAAACGCGGCATATTAGGCTGCAAGGCCACTTTAAAGCGCTGTTGGTAGGCAGCAATAAAGTCCAGCGGGTTCAGTGCAGAGGTTTCCACCACCACGCCATCGGTCACCACCTCGGTGCGCTGCTGCGCGCCAAAGCCACTGGCGCGCAACCAGGTGCGGGCGGGCAAGCCAATAAAGCTGTAACGCCCAAAGCGCTCGCCGCCCACCACAGACTCGAGCAAAAAGCTGTTGGCCGCAGGCTCGGTGGCACCCGGCGCGCGGGCGAGTTTCAAGTACAGCGACAAGGGCGTTTCGAGGTCGGCAAAGGCCTGTGCGGTGAGCGGGATACGGTTGTAGCCAAGGGCTACCAGAGCCAAAAATTCGGATTCAGTCATAACAAGAGGCACCTCAGGGGTGAGAGCAAATCAGGGGCCAAAACTGCGAACTAGTGTTGCGCGCAAAGGGTGGCAGTGAACTGGTGGGAATGTGCGCAGAGCAACTGCGCGCCGCTGGTCGCCTGCAAGAGGCGAAGGGCTGTTACGCGTGCTCAGTCACGGACGGCAAGGTACGCCAGGGCCAGGCCCCCCGGTCGCTACAACCCATGATGAAGATGCGGTGAATGAACATGCACACAGTGTAGCAAACGAAAAATAGGGAGGGTTTTGCCAGTCAACGCTCGCAGCGCTTCGGTGCAGTTGGCGAAAACCCTAAGCGTAAATCTGCACTTACCCATCACAATAGGGGTTAAATAGCACGATCGTTCTTTTTAAAGGTCCTATGAAAATTACTCTAAAACCATTTTTGCTGGCAGTCATCTTCCTGGCTACTCTGGTTCCCAATACATATGCCGGCCTGGAGTTCAGCGGCGTAAAAGTGGACGACACCGCCACCGTGGCTGGCACCAAATTGCAGCTTAACGGCGCAGGCATTCGCTACAAAGGTCCCTTTAAAGTCTATGTTGGCGACTTGTACACCACCAAAAAAGTGAGTTCGCTGGATGAACTCACGGCAGCACCGGGCCCCAAACGCATGAGCATGACCTTTTTGCGAGATATTGAGGCGGGGCCATTCGGCAAACTTTTAACCCGGGGAGTGGAAGACAACGTGCCTAAGGCAGAAATGTCCAAACTGGTGCCGGGGCTTATACGCATGAGCGAAATTTTTACCGTCAACAAAAATCTGCTGCCTGGCGAAACGGTGACGATTGACTGGATACCCGGCACAGGGATGGTGATTACCGCCAAAGGAAAAGTACAGGGCGAACCGTTCAAAGAACCAGAGTTTTACAAGGCCATCATGTCCATCTGGTTTGGTCCGGTACCGGCTGACTTCAAACTCAAAGACGCACTGCTAGGTATCAAATAAGGGGGCCATCGCAAAGCCTGCCGGTTACTTGGCCAACTCCAAGCGCATGGCGTCCACCACGCTTTTGTAATCGGGTTTACCAAAAATCGCACTGCCGGCCACAAAGGTGTCGGCGCCTGCATCCGCCACACGGCGGATGTTGTCCGTTTTGATGCCGCCATCCACTTCCAGGCGAATGTCTTTGCCACTGGCGTCTATGCGGCGGCGCACGTCTTCAATTTTGCGCAGCGCTGAATCAATAAAGCTCTGACCCCCAAAGCCAGGGTTGACGCTCATGATCAGCACCAGGTCGATGTCGTCAATCACCCAGTCCAGCACATCCAGCGGCTCGGCCGGGTTGAAGGTCAGACCGGCTTTGACGCCCTTGCTTTTGATAGCCTGAATGCTGCGGTGCACATGGCCCGAGGCATCGGGGTGGAAGCTGATCAGGTCTGCGCCCGCATCGGCAAACGCTCCGGCGAGGGTATCCACGGGCGAAATCATCAGGTGCACATCAATTGGCACGGCCACACCTGCGGCCGTTTTGGCATGGGGCTTGAGCGCCTGGCAAACCATGGGGCCGAAGGTGAGGTTAGGCACATAGTGGTTGTCCATCACGTCAAAGTGAATCCAGTCGGCCCCTGCGGCAATCACATTTTTCACCTCCTCGCCCAAGCGGGCGAAGTCGGCAGACAGGATGGATGGGGCAATGCGGTAGGTCATGGCAAGGATTTTCCGGTAAGGTTGGCAGATGTATTATTTTCGCAGGTAGCATCGCGCCATGGCCAAGTACCAATTTACTGTTGAAGTGATTCCCGAATTCCTGCCCGACCAATCTGCGCCGGACGAGGGGCTGTATGTGTTTGCATACACCATCACCATTGCCAATACCGGAGACGTAACCGCACAGCTGATCTCGCGCACCTGGAACGTCAACGACGCCAACGGTCACACCGAAAAGGTCAAGGGCCTGGGTGTGGTGGGCCAGCAGCCGCTGCTTAAACCCGGCCAAGCGTTTGAGTACACCAGTGGCACCCGCCTGCGCACCCCCACGGGCACCATGCACGGCAGTTTTTTCTGTGTGGCGGAAGACGGCGAAAAATTTGATTCGGATATTCCCATGTTCGTGCTGGACGCGCTCAGCGGTACCGAGGGCACGGGCGGGCCGCGCACGCTGCACTGATGGCCACCCTACTCGCCCCGCCAGACATCTCCAACCTGCTGGAGACCCTGAACCCCCATGCGGATTTGGTGCAGCGCCATGTGTGGCTCAACACCCTGCTGGACTGGATTCGCGGCAACAGCGACACACCGAAATCGGCGGTAGCCCGTGTCAACTTGCTGCTTGATGTGCTGGATGCCCGTCCCGCCACCCTGGAGAAGGTGCAACTGTGGTGGAGCGCGCTGGTAGCCAGTGTGGATGGCAGCACGTTGCTGTCCGACTACGGGTTTGCCTCGCGCAATGCCTTTGTCAGCGAACTGATTGAGCGGATGCACTTCAAGCTATTGCCCGCTACGCCCGAGACAACGGATGCTTCCGAACTATTTGCGCTGCTGTTTGACGGCCCCCACGACGCACAGTGGCTAAGCGCCCTGCCAGACGCCACCTTGCAACGCCTGAGCCGACTGCTCAATGTGCCTGCCAATGGTGCTTTTGCGGCCGAGCATCCGCACTTAAGCCACTGGCAGTGCACCGTGCTGGACGCCATGACCTTTTGCACCAGCCAAATTTGCGCGGCGGGATTTTCGGCCGAAATTCGCCTGCGCATGAGCCCCACAGCGCGCGATGCCAACCCATTCCACAGCCTGGCGGCCGACCTGAGCGCCCTACAAAGTGCTTGGCTGCACGGAAACGACACTACAGACGTGGTGAGACACTTGCTCAGCCAGCTGGAGGCCTGCCGCCACGCCGCAGCATCGGTCTACACCCATCTGGATGCTCACGGAATTTCGGTGGATTTGGTGTTTCGGTTGCGGCAACTGCGCGAGCGGGTGCTGCGCGTGCGCGCCCTGCTGGACTGCCTGCTGGACGACGACACCCTGCGTGCCAACGCCCGTCTGATTGCGCACTTGGCCAGTGTGCGCCAAGAGCAGCACAGCATCGGCGCCCTGCTGGCCACGAACTCGTCGCTCATTGCGGCCAAAGTGGCCGAGCGTAGCTCGGAGGCGGGCGAGCACTACATCACCCGCAACCGCAGCGAATACCGCACCATGCTGGGCAATGCCGCCGGGGGCGGCGCACTCACCGCAGTGACCACCGCCATGAAATTTGGCGTGATGGCGCTGGGGCTGTCAGCGTTTTGGTTTGGTTTTTGGTCCGGCCTGGCGTATGCGGTCAGCTTTGTGGTGATTCAACTGCTGCACTTCACGCTAGCCACCAAGCAGCCCGCCATGACAGCACCTGCCATGGCCGCCAAGCTCAAAGACATTGCCGACACCCAGGCACTGGCCGGGTTTGTCGATGAGGTCACCCACCTGATGCGTTCGCAGGTGGCGGCGGTGATTGGCAATGTGGCGGTGGTGTTTCCGGCCGTGCTGCTGTTGTCACTGGCCATGCAATGGGGTGCGGGCCGCCCTATGATCAGTGACGAACAGGCGCACTATGTGCTGCATTCGCTCACGCTGCTGGGACCGTCGTTACTGTTTGCAGCGTTTACCGGCGTGCTGCTGTTTGCCAGCAGCATCGTGGCGGGCTGGGTGGAGAACTGGTTTGTGCTGCACCGGCTGGACTCTGCCATTCGCTACAACCCACGCATTACCGCCGTGCTAGGCGCCAAGCGGGCCGACCGGTGGGCGCACTTCATGCGCCACAACATCTCGGGCTTGGCTGCCAATGTATCGCTGGGTTTTATGCTGGGACTGGTGCCCGCCATTCTGGCTTTTTTAGGTCTTGCACTGGATGTGCGCCACGTCACCTTGTCTGCCGGGCAACTGGGCGCGGCCTGCGCCAGCCTGGGCTGGGACGTGGTGCGCAGCCCCGCACTGTGGTGGGCCGTGGCCAGCATTCCGCTGATAGGCGTGCTGAATTTGGGCGTGAGCTTTATCCTGGCGTTTCGGGTCGCGCTGCGGGCCCACAACGTGTCGGGTGTGGACCGCGCGCGCATCAACCACGCTATTGGGACACGCTTGCGTCAAGCGCCCCTCAGTTTTTTGTGGCCCGCCAAAGAAACCGATGTCTGAGCTGGGTGAGTTTGAACTGATTGCGCGCTACTTCAAGCGCCCTGATCGCGCTTTGGGTGCGGGCGTGGCGCTGGGCGTGGGCGACGACTGTGCGCTGCTCCAACCCAGCCCGGGCATGCAACTGGCGGTGTCCAGCGACATGCTGGTCAGCGGCCGGCATTTTTTTTCCGATGTGGACCCGCGCACACTGGGCCACAAAGCGCTGGCGGTGAACCTGAGTGACCTGGCCGCCTGCGGTGCCCAGCCGCTGGGCTTTACTTTGGCGCTGGCACTGCCCGAAGCCAACGCCGACTGGCTGGCGGCGTTTTCGCAAGGGCTGTTTGCGCTGGCCGACTTGCACGGCTGCACACTGGTGGGGGGAGACACCACGCGTGGCCCGCTCAACATTTGCATCACCGTGTTTGGCGAAGTGCCGCCGGGCCAGGCGCTGCTGCGCAGCGGGGCGCAGCCAGGTGACGACATTTATGTGAGCGGCACCCTGGGCGATGCCGCGCTGGCGCTGCTGGCACTGCAAGGCAAAGTCGATTTACCACCAGACCTACTGGCGCAAACTCGCCAGCACCTAGAAGCGCCCACACCCCGCGTGGCGCTGGGCATGGCCTTGCGTGGCGTAGCCACGGCGGCTGCCGATGTGAGTGACGGCCTGCTGGGGGACCTGGGCCACATCTTGCAACAGTCAGGCAAAGGTGCCATCGTTCACGCGGAAATTGCTATAAAACTAATAGCTACTTACGCAGATGGCACGGGGGCTGCAGGCCCATTTGGCTTAAAAGTATCAGCCCCGACCCTGCTGCAGTGCGTGCTGGCGGGCGGTGACGATTACGAGCTGGTGTTCACCGCAGCGACTGCACAACGCGATGCGGTGCAACGCGCCTCCGATACCGCAGGCGTGCCGGTTACCCGCATTGGCAGCGTTACGACTGATGCAGGCCTGACCCTGCTAGACGCCAACGGCGTGGCCGTGCCGAGCACTGTTTTTTCATCTTTTGACCACTTCGCACCATGAGCCAACTGGGCCTCACCCGCGACAAAATTTACAAAACCGTCGCCCGCCAACTGCATGGAACCGTGCCGTGCTGGGTGTGCGGCAAACACGTCGAACCGGCCGACTCCACGCTGGAACATATTCAGCCGCTCAGCCAGGGCGGCAACAGCCACTTGGAAAACCTGGCCATCAGCCACGCCGTGTGCAACCGCACGCGACACCCACCCACCTAAGGAGAACACCCATGGCACGTACCAGCACCTACCTGAACTTCAATGGCAAAACCGAACAGGCGTTTGAGGCTTACCGCGCCGTTTTTGGCGGCGAATTCATTGGCCCGGTGCACCGGTTCAAGGATGTGCCCTCTGCGCCTGGCCAGCCGCCCATTCCCGCTGAAGCGGCAAATATGGTGATGCATATGGAATTGGCCATCGTGGGTGGACATGTACTCATGGGCACGGATGCGCCAGAGTCCATGGGGTTCACCGTCACGCCAGGCAACAACATGCACATCAACCTGGAGCCCGACACACGCGCTGAAGCAGAGCGCCTGTTCAACGCACTGGCCGTGGGTGGCTTGGTGGAAATGCCCCTGCAAGACATGTTCTGGGGCGCGTACTTCGGCAGCCTGACCGACGCCTACGGCATCCGCTGGATGGTGAACTGCGCCACCCCAGCCTGAGCCCCATTTCGCCAGCGTCAGCGGAGCAATCGCAGGCTTGCAACCCAACGCACTAGTTCAGTGCACGCCTGGGCATAGCTCTTGCATAGTTGCATCACCCATACAACTTTGGAGCAAACCCATGAACCCCATTTCATTTCCCAAGCGTACTTTTCTGCTGGCACTGGCGACTGGCGCGCTGTTAGCTGCCACTGGCGCCCAAGCGCAATCCGCCCTGGACGACATCTTGAAAACCAAAGTGCTCAAAGTAGCGGTGCAAACCGACTCTGCCCCCTACGGTTTTGTCGGCACAGACCTCAAACCCATTGGCCTGGACGTGGACATGGCCCACTACATTGGCAAAAAGCTGGGCGTGCCCGTGGAGCTGGTGGTGGTCGTGAGCGCAAGCCGCATCCCTGCGCTGCAAACCAAAAAAGCCGATTTGGTGATTGCCACCTTGGGCAAGAACCCTGACCGTGAAAAAGTGATCGACTTCTCTGCCGCCTATTCGCCTTTCTTTCAGGCCGTGTTTGGCCCCAAGAACTTGAGCGCCAAAGCGTTTGCCGATTTGGCCGGCAAATCGGTGGGTGTGACCCGCGGCGCAATGGAAGACCAGGAGTTGGGCAAGGTTGCACCATCGTCTACCGACATCAAACGATTTGAAGACAACAACGCCACCATCGCCGCGTTTGCGGCAGGCCAGGTTCAATTTGTGGCGCTGGGCGCGTCGGTGGCTGGCAACATGATGACCAAGAACCCGCAGCTCTCCAGCGAATACAAGCTGCTGCTCAAAGAAAGCCCCAACTTCATCGGCATTGCCAAGGGTGAAGACAAGCTCAAAACCAAAGTGAACGAGATCATTGCCGAGGCCAAAAAGACCGGCGAACTCGACACCATGGCCAAGAAGTGGCTGGGCCGCCCCGCTGGCGATTTGCCCCTGTAACTTCTGAGCCACCGGGCTTGAGGCGATGAAAATTCAACTCGACTTTGCCGCGGTGCTCGCGGAGTGGCCGCTATTGCTCACCGGCGTGGGCTGGACTCTGGTGCTCACCCTAGCCTCGGTGGTGGTCGGCACGTTGTTGGGCATTGGCTGCGCTTGGGTGCGCGCCAGGGCCTTTGGGGCCAACCTGGCTCCGGCCTGGCTGCTGGCGCTGGTGGATGCCTATGTGGAGCTGGTCCGCAACACGCCGTTCATCGTGCAGTTGTTTTTCATCTTTTTCGGTCTGCCCGCCGCGGGCTTCAAGCTCTCGGCGGAAACGGCATCTTTTTTGGCCATGGTGATTAACCTGGGAGCCTATGCCACCGAGATCATTCGTGCAGGATTGGAAGCCACGCCCAAAGGACAACTCGAGGCTGCGCAAAGCCTGGCCCTGAGCGGTAGGCAAACTTTTGTGTGGGTAGTGCTGCCCCCCGCGCTCAAGAAAGTGTGGCCCGGCTTGGTAAGCCAAATCATCATCGTGATGCTCGGCTCGTCCGTGTGCGGGCAAATATCTACCCAGGAACTGAGCTACGCAGCGGACTTGATTCAAAGCCGCAACTTTCGCTCGTTTGAAGCTTTCATTGTGGTGGGGGCCATTTACCTGGCGCTGTCGATAGCGTTGCGGCATCTGCTGAATTGGGCGGGCGCCAAGTTTCTATTCGGCAGGAGGTAGTCCATGGTTGATTTTTCGCTCTGGGACATCGTGCGCAACCTGCTGCTAGCGGCACGCTGGACGGTTGGCCTGTCACTCATCGCCTTCATCGGCGGTGGCTTGGTGGGTATGGTGCTGGTGGTTTTGCGTCTGGGCAAGCTACCGGGCGTGGCTGCGCTGGTGGCGGCCTATGTGCAACTGTTTCAAGGGGTGCCTCTGTTGGTGCAGCTGTTTTTGGCTTACTACGGGTTGGGGCTGTTCGGCATCAACACCTCGCCCTGGGTGGCCGCCGGCATGGGGCTGACTCTGTACACCAGTGCATTTTTGGCTGAAATATGGCGAGGCTGCATTGCCTCCATACCGCGCGGGCAATGGGAAGCCTCCGAGAGTCTGGCGCTGAGTTTTTATGAGCAACTGCGCTACATCATCTTGCCGCAGGCGGTTCGGATTGCAGTGCCACCCACCGTTGGGTTTTTGGTGCAGGTGATTAAGGGTACGGCACTGGCCTCGGTGATTGGCTTTATGGAGCTGACCAAGGTGGGCAAAACCATTGCCAATGCCACCTTCAGCCCATTCTTGATTTTTAGCTGCGTGGCAGTGATGTACTTTGTGCTGTGCTACCCCGTGAGCCGGTACGCCAAGCACCTGGAGAGGAAAATTCATGGCCATCGTTGAAATCAGCGGCTTGCGCAAGTCGTTCGGCACCAATGAGGTGCTCAAGGGCATCGATCTGGCGGTCGAGCCGGGCGAGGTGATTGCCATCATCGGCAAAAGCGGCTCGGGCAAAAGCACGCTTTTGCGCTGCATCAACGGCCTGGAAACATTCCAGGCCGGTAGCCTCAGCGTAGACGGCAAGCCCCTGATGCACAACAACGCCGCTGCCATGCGCGAGCTGCGCCAGCATGTGGGTATGGTGTTCCAAAGCTTCAACCTGTTCCCCCACCTGACTGTGGGCAAAAACATCATGCTGGCCCCTGGCTTGATCAAGCACAAAGATGGTGCGGCCAACACCGCGCTGGCCCGCAAACTACTAGAGCGCGTGGGACTAGCTGAAAAGTTTGACGCTTACGGCGACCAACTCTCTGGCGGCCAACAGCAACGTGTGGCCATTGCCCGTGCGCTGGCCATGGAGCCCGCGGTGCTGCTGTGCGACGAAATCACCAGCGCGCTGGACCCCGAGTTGGTGGGCGAAGTGCTGCGCGTGGTGGAAAGCTTGGCCGCCGATGGCATGACGCTCTTGATGGTGACGCATGAGATGAACTTTGCGCGCAAAGTAGCCAACCGTGTGGTGTTTATGCACCAGGGCTTGGTGCATGAAATAGGCGCGCCGGACGCCCTGTTCTCCAACCCGCAAACGCCCGAACTCAGGCAGTTTTTGAGCGCGTTGCAAGACTAAGCGGGGTTCAACCCGTTCGAAACGGGGTCGGCAGGCTCATCGATAATTGCACCATGCGCGAACCCACCCCTTTAACGCCGCTCGATGCGGCAAGCAGCCAAGCGATGGACTTGGAAGGTACGGCCTTTGGGCCGGTAGCTGAGCCGTCGCCCGCTCGCCCCACGGTGCGCTTTATGGCGTCCCACCCCGCGCACTGGATTGCGTTGGGGTTTGGCTCAGGGCTGTCGCGCATCGCACCGGGCACATCGGGCACGCTGTGGGCGTGGGTGGCGTTTATCGTATTTGGGCAGTGGCTGGGGGACGCGCAGTGGGCCTGGACGATTGGCCTGTCGTTGCCTTTGGGCTGGTGGGCCTGCACAGTAACAGCGCGCAACATGGGGGTAGCCGACCCTGGCAATATCGTGTGGGATGAGATAGCTGCCTTCTGGCTGGTGCTGTGGCTGGTGATGCCCACCGGGCTGGTGGGACAGGTGATGGCGTTTGGCCTGTTTCGGTTTTTTGATGCGGTCAAACCCGGGCCCGTGGGCTGGGCAGACGCTTTGTTTCACTACACCAACCCGCAAACCGACCGCTTGGCCTGGCACAAGGCAGGCTTTGGCATCATGCTGGACGACTTGGTGGCCGCAGCGTGCACGGTGCTGGTGATTGCGGTGTGGAGATTTATTTGACATCGCTACAAAAAGAGGAGCTGCTTACGCAATTTGCACGGGGGCTAGCAGCTGATTTATTATTGAAAACGCAACTCAAACTCGCCACCGCAGAGAGTTGCACCGGCGGCATGATTGCCGCCCTATGTACCGACCTCAGCGGCTCCAGCGCCTGGTTTGAACGCGGGTTCGTGACCTACTCCAACGAGGCCAAGACCGATATGCTGGGCGTGGAAGCTGCATTGATTGCGCGCGATGGCGCGGTCAGCGAATTGGTCGCGCGGGCCATGGCAGCGGGGGCTCTCACGCATTCGCGCGCACAAATCAGCGTGGCGGTGACTGGCGTCGCCGGCCCAACGGGAGGCAGCGACACCAAGCCGGTAGGCACCGTGTGGTTTGCCTGGGCCACACCGCAAGGCGTGACTAGCGAGGTACAGCACTTCCACGGCGACCGCGCTGCTGTACGCCAAGCCACGGTGCGCCACGCGCTGGAGCAGTTGGTTGTGCGGCTGCAAAACTTGCCAGCATGAATACCGATTTTTGGAGTGGCATGGCCACCGGTATGGCGCTGATTGTGGCCATAGGCTCGCAAAACGCGTATGTACTGCGCCAGGGCATTCGGCGCGAGCACGTTTTGCCGCTGGTGCTGTTTTGCTCGGTGTCCGACGCAGTGCTGATTTTGGCCGGCATTGGCGGTGCGGGTGCCCTGATTCGCGGCAACGAGGCGCTGCTGCAGGTCACCCGGTATGGCGGTGCCTTGTTTCTATTCAGCTACGGGCTACTGGCGGCCAAACGGGCTTGGCAGGGCTGCCAACTGCACCTTGAAACCGCTGCGTCCACCACGTTGGCCGCGGCGTTGGCAGCCTGCTTTGGCTTCACATTTTTAAACCCGCACGTTTACCTGGATACGGTAGTGCTGCTGGGCTCGATTGCCAATCAGCGCCCCGACCCCGCACGCTGGGTGTTTGGTGTGGGCGCGTGCGTGGGCAGTTTGGTGTGGTTCTCGGCGCTGGGGTTTGGTGCGCGCTACTTGGCGCCGTTGTTTCAGACCACCACCGCCTGGCGTGTGCTGGATACGGTCATCGCATTCACTATGGGTGCCATGGCGCTCATGCTGTTACTCTGAAAGACGCCTATGCATTGGTTTGAAAATTTTGAATCCCGCAAGTTCGATGTGAATGGTGTGTCCATCCACGCCCGTGTTTCGCAAGGCCTACCGGATGGCAAACCGGCGTTACTGCTGTTGCATGGCTTTCCGCAAACCCATGTGATGTGGCACCGCGTTGCGCAGTTATTGCACAAAGACTTTTACTTGGTCATACCAGACCTGCGCGGCTATGGCGACTCGAGCAAACCCACCGGTCTGCCGGACCACAGCAACTACAGCAAACGGGCTATGGCGGGTGACATGGTGGGAGTTATGGACGCGCTGAATATTCAAAATTTCGGCATGTGCGGCCATGACCGGGGCGGTCGAGTGGCGCACAGGCTGGCGGTGGACCACCCTACGCGGGTAAGCCGCCTGTGTGTGATCGACATTGCGCCCACGCTGGACATGTACGCGGCCACCAACTTTGCGTTTTCCAAGGCCTACTACCACTGGTTCCATCTTATACAACCCGCACCACTGCCCGAGGCCATGATTGGCGGCAACCCCGTGCCCTACCTCTTGCACAAGCTAGGCGGCTGGGGCACTGGCGGCATGGGTCACATTGAAGCGGCTGCGCTGGCCGAATATGAGCGCTGCTTCGTCAAAACCGAGACGATTCACGCCATGTGCGAAGACTACCGAGCCAGCGCTGGCATTGACCTGGAACACGACCACGAAAGCCGGGCACAGCAAGTCAGCGGCAACAGTAACGGCAAAATTGCCTGCGACACGCTGGTGCTGTGGGGCGACCGCGGCGTGGTGCACCGCATATTCAAGCCGCTAGACCTATGGCGAGCACAGTGCGCTGGCCACGTCACAGGGTTGACCATGCAAGCAGGACACTTCATCCCGGAGGAGTTGCCTGCGGACACCGCCAACACCTTGAAAGAATTTTTTGGCTCCCGCTGAACAGCAACTACTGCAATCATTGCGCTCCAATGGATTGGCGATTGTCATTGGCAGCAGCGGTGGCATTGGTGCTGCGTTGGTTCATGCGCTGCAGCACAGTGGTCGATTTACCGAGGTAATGGCGTTGTCGCGCAGCAGCAAGCCTGCACTGGATTTGACGCAGGAATCCAGCATGGGGCATTGGGCGCAGCAGGCGCAGTCCACCCAACTGCCTCTTCGCTTGGTGATGGATGCAACTGGCTTTTTGCACGGCAATGGCATGCAGCCAGAAAAGTCGTGGCAGCACATGAACCCTGAGCAGATGGCCCATGCATTTGCCATCAACACGATTGGCCCAGCATTGCTAATGAAGCATTTTTTGCCGTTGTTGGCGCGAGACGGCAAGGCCGTCTTTGCCACGCTGTCCGCCAAAGTGGGCAGCATTGGCGACAACCAGTTGGGCGGCTGGTACAGCTACCGCGCCAGCAAGGCCGCGCTCAATCAGCTGGTGCACACCGCTGCCATCGAGCTACGGCGCAAACACCCACATGCTGTGTGTGTGGCTCTACACCCTGGCACCGTAGACACAGGTTTAACCAGCCCGTTCGCGAAAACCGGGCTCAATGTCGTCACGCCGGAAAGTGCAGCCCACAGGCTACTGCAAGTGATTGATGGCCTCAATGCCAGTCAATCAGGGGGGTTTATCAACCACGACGGGCAAGCCCTGCCGTGGTGACGTTCCCCTAACTGCTAATGCCCGCCGCCCAAGTAAGCGGCCTTCACGGCAGGGTCATCGCGCAGTTTGGCGGCTTCGCCATGCACGGAGATGCGCCCGTTTTCGAGTACGTAGCCGTAGTCCGCCACCTTCAGCGCCGCAGCGGCAAACTGCTCCACCAGCAGCATGGTCACACCGCGCGACTTCAGGTCTTCAATGATGCGAAAGACCTCTTCCACCAAGATTGGGGCCAAGCCCATTGATGGCTCGTCCAGCAGCACCACTTCGGGGTTCAGCATCACGGCGCGGGCCATGGCCAGCATCTGCTGCTCTCCACCCGACAAGGTGCCTGCCAACTGCGTGCGACGCTCTTTCAAACGGGGAAACAGCTCCAGGGCTTTTTCCAGGTCATTGGCCACATCGCCCTTGGGCCGGCTACCCGTCAGGCGGGGAAACGCGCCCAAAATAAGGTTGTCTGTCACCGTCATCGTGGCAAACACACGCCGCCCTTCGGGAGAGTGGGCCAAACCCTGTTTGGCAATGGTGTACGACTCTTGCCCGTCGATGCGCTTACCTGCCAAGGTAATTTCACCTGCGGTGGGTTTAATCATGCCGGAGATAGCGCGCATGGTGGTGGTTTTACCCGCACCGTTGGACCCAATCAGCGTGACCACTTTGCCCTTGGGCACGTCCATGGAGATGCCGTGCAACACCTGCACCTTGCCGTAGCCGGCTTCCAAATTTTTGATACTCAACATAGTGATGTCCTGTGTCCTTATGCGGCGGTGCCGCCGAGGTAAGCCTCGATGACCTTCTCATCGGCCTGCACATCGGCAGGCTTGCCTTCAGCAATCTTCTGCCCAAAGTCCAGGACAGAGACAGAGTCGCAAATGCTCATTACCACATCCATATGGTGCTCAATCAAAATCACGGTGATGCCGTGGTCACGAATCTTGCGGATGATAGTGATCAGTTCTTTGATGTCCGGAGCGGTCAGGCCTGCGGCGGGCTCATCAAGCAATAGCAACTGCGGGTCCAGCGCCAGCGCGCGGGCGATCTCCAGCAACCGCTGCTTGCCATAGGGTAAGTTGCGTGCCTCTTCATTGGCCAAGTCGCCCAGACCCACAAAGTTAATCAAACCAAGGCCACGTTGCACCGAGGCAGACTCTTCGCGGTTGTAGCGTGGTGTGTGCAGCGCTACATCCACAATATTGCTGGCAAAGGTGTGGTGCAAACCTACCTGCACATTTTGCAGAGCCGTCATCTCGCCAAACAACTGCACGTTTTGGAAAGTGCGCGCAATGCCCGACAACGCGATGTCAGACGATGTACGCCCCACCACAGTCTTGCCAGCAAATTCAATGCTGCCACCTGTTGGCACGTAAATACCGGTAAGCACGTTCATCATGGTGCTTTTGCCCGATCCATTCGGGCCAATCAAGCCATGAATGGTTCCGCGTTTGACATGCAGGTCTACCTGGTTAATCGCTTTAAGGCCTCCGAACTGCATCAACACACCTTTGGCCACCAACAAATCATGGCCGGCTTCCACGTGCCCGGTATTACCTGCCACCATGATGGCGTCCGTAGAGGTGTCGATGACGGTGGAATTGGTACGCACTGTCTTGCGTGCAAACAGTCCGCGGAAGAAGCCCACGATGCCGTCCTGCAAGTAGTACACAACAAACAGAATCATCAGGCCAAAAATACTCAAGCGCCAATCGGTGATGGACTGGAGCCAAAATGAGAAGCCAGCCAGTGCGATGGTTCCGACAACAGGAATCGCCATTGCTTTGGGAGTAGTGATTTTCTTGGCAACACCGATCACCGCGCCGATTGCCATTAACACGGCAAGCGTCGTAGCGACGGTGCGGAACATCTCCAAATCGTCCAGCAATTTAGGCAATATGACGATGATGGCAGCGCCCAACAGTGCACCAGAACGGGTTTTGCGACCGCCCATGATGACAGCCAGCAAAAACAACACGGTCAACTCAAAGTTGTAGGTGTTAGGCGAAATGTACTGCTCTGAATAGGCATACAAGCAACCCGACAAGCCTGCAAAGCCAGCGCTGATCACAAAAGCGAACACTTTGTAGCGGTAGACAGAGACGCCCATGCAATCAGAAGCCACCGGGCTGCCACGCAACGCCTCAAAAGCGCGCCCCAGTTGCGACTTTAAGATGCGATCTACCACCACCAGTGAGAGCACCATCAAGGCCAGCACCATCCAATAGAAGCCATGCTCATCAAGCTGCATGCCAAACACGGATGGCTTGGGAATTTTGAGACCCAACGGACCTTCGGTTAGAAAGTCCATCTCATTAATCAAGATTTGGATGATGGTTCCAAAGGCCAGTGTCACCATAGCCAAGTAAGGGCCTGTGACTCGCAGCGCAGGCAATGCCAGCAGAGCACCAAAGCCTGCCGTCACCGCGATACTTGCTGGAATGATGACCCACAAAGGCGCACCAAGCTTCAAAAACAGCACGCCGGCGGTGTAAGAACCCACGCCGAACAAACCGGAGTGTCCCAAAGACACCTGGCCTGTATATCCCACCACGATGTCCAAGCCGAACAACAGGATGGCATAAATCATGATCGTACCGATCATGTGGATGTAGTACGGGTTGCTGGTATATAGCGGCGCAGCAGCTAATAGGGCAATGCCCACCACGCCTGCAATCAAAGACTTGTTATTCATGTTCAAACTTTCTTGATCGCTGATTTGCCAAAGAGACCCGACGGCTTAAACGCCAGCACGAGCAACAGCAAAACCAACCCGGGTACGTCTTTGTAACCGGTGGAAATATAGAAGCCCGTAGTGGTTTCGGCAACGCCCAAAATGATGCCGCCCACAATGATGCCCAGACCACTGGTTAAGCCACCAATGATGGCCACTGCAAAGGCCTTCAGGCCCAACACTGCGCCCATAGTGGCACCAGTCAATGTCAGTGGCGCAATCAACGCACCTGCAAACGCGGCAGTTGCACTGGAAAGTGCATACGAAAACGTAATCACCAAACCGGTGTTGATACCCATCAGCTTTGCTGCATCGCGGTCGTTAAAAGTAGCCACTACGGCTTTGCCATATATGGTCTTGCGGTTGAAAAACTCGACTGCCAGCATCATCAAAATGGCACCAAATACAACCAAAATTTCCATGGGCAGAACATTGGCCCCAAGCAATTTGATGGGCGATTCGGGGAGCGGCGATGGGAATTTCAAATCATCGCGACCCCAAATATTTTCGGCTACATTTTTAAAAATAATGCCTAAAGCAATGGTGGACATGATCCAGCCAAACTCACTTTTGATTTTGATAGCGGGCGCAACACCAATACGCTCCACAACGCCACCCTGCACCAAGCCAAAAACGATGACCAACGGCAGCATCAACCAGTAGTTCACGCCCATATTTACCAAAGTCAAACCGACCATGGCACCGAGCATCAGCGCATCGCCTTGTCCGAAGTTCAGCGTGTCAGAAGTCTGGAACGTCAGCTGGTAGCCGAAAGCAATGACCGCGTAGATCATGCCCAGCGCCACTCCGCTGTAGATGAGTTGCAGTAGGATTTCCATAGATAGTTCTCACTCAAATTTCAAAATCAACAAGCTGCAAGGGCTGAAAAAAAGCACCGCGCCGGCCCGAAGACCACCACGATGCTTACCCTGCACTAGGCAGATACGATTACTTCTTAACTGCCAAAGCGCCTTTAGCATTCACATCTTTGACACGAACTTCCGAAGCTTTCTTTTGATCATCAGGGTAGGCGTACACCACGCGCTCGCCCTTAACTTCACCAAACACAGGAATGTTGGCGGTAATAGCCTCATGATCTTTAGCGGTGAAAGGCTTGTTGTAGGTAGTAACCACACCTTCCACTGGTGCCTTCAAGTCTTCCAAGGCAGCCTTGATTTTTGGACCATCTGTAGAGTTGGCTTGCTTCATTGCGGCAGCCAACAGGTAAATTGAGTCGTAACCCTGCGCCGCAGACACTGGTGAGTCAATGCGTGCACCCTTGGGACTGAAAGTTTTCAGGTAATTGATGATGAACGACTGGCGTTTAGGTGTGGTTGGTTCTTGAATGAAGGTTTGTGGCATGCGTGCACCTTCTCCGCCTGGGCCAGCATTGTCAATAAAGTTGGCCATCGACAAGGTCCAGCTACCAATCATGGGCACTTTCCAACCCAGTTTTGTCATGCCGTTTGCGATTTGTGCCAACTCAGGGCCAATCGCATAGGTGAGAACAACGTCAGCTCCTGCTGCTTTGGCCTTCAACAATTGAGCCGTCATATCAACGTCTTTAATGTTGAATTTTTCGACGGCTACTGCTTTGATACCCTTGAGTTCCAGTGCTTTTTCCAAGTCAGAACGACCTAGCTGGCCGTAGTTGGTCGAGTCGGCAAGAATGGCGACCTTCTTGTAGCCACGGCGTGCAACAGCCTCTTCGACAATCATGGGGGCTTGGATGCTGTCATGGGCGGCGTTGCGGAAAATGTAGTTTTCAGGCTGGTCGTCAAACTGGTGGGTGATCACAGAGGCGGTAGCTACATTGTTCATCACTGGGATCTTGGCCTCTTGCCAGAAACGCTGAGAAGCGAGCGCCACACCAGAATTGATATACCCAACTGCAGCAACAACTTTTTCTTTGTTAATCAATTCTTGTGCAATTTGCACGCCGCGTTCATTCTTTGCCTCATCATCGCGTTCGATGATTTGCAGCTGGCGACCGAGTACGCCACCAGCCTTGTTAATCTCATCCACTGCCAGCCTAACGCCATCACGCATGCTGACCCCCATTGAGGAAGACCCACCCGTAAATGGACCATCCACACCGATTTTGATGGGATCTGCGGCCAGCGCGGCACCTGTGAAGCCCATTGCGGCGGTAGCCAGCGCTAAGGCGGAAGCGATTTTTGTCAGTTGATTGGTCATATTGTCTCCATCTGGTTGTTTAAAAACATGGGGTGCTAACCCCCTCACAATTTTTCCGGATCTTGTTGTCCAGTCTCTGGTCGCTGAATCTATCCCTTAAACGGCAAATATTGCTTACGATTTTCTGAATAATTCAACTTTTACACACATTAGGCATGAATATGTTTCAAGCCTTGCACGCAAAAATTTCACTACGCTGCAGCTAGTCCAGCGTAACGCCCGCATCCTTGACTACTTTGCCCAATCGCACCGTGTCACGCTTGATCAGATCAGCAAACTGTGCGGGCGTTCCTCCCACGACCGGCGTCCCCAAAGCCTCCCACTTCTTGTGGAACTCAGCATCTTTAAAGATGGCATTGAGCGTGCCATTGAGCTTGTCAATAATCGGGGCGGGAGTGCCAGCTCGCACTGCGATTCCATGCCACCCCGTAAATTCATAACCCGCCACGCCCGCCTCTGCCATGGTGGGCACATTGGGCAACGACGGGCTGCGTTTGGCAGACGTCACCGCCAAGGGAGTCAGCTTGCCCGATTGAATGTAAGGCAATGAACTGCCCAAAATATCAAACATCACATTCACCTGACCGCCCAGCAAGTCGTTGAGCGCGGGGCCTGCACCGCGGTAAGGGATATGGGCAATATTGACATCCATCTGGGTGTTAAACAACTCTCCCGCCAAATGCTGGGGGGTGCCATTGCCGGCGGACGCAAAACTCAATTCCATTTTTTTGGACTTCGCCAAGGCCACAAAATCTTTAACCGTGGTCACGCCTACCTTGGGGTTGACTTCCAACACCAAAGGGAAAGACGAAATTTGAATCACCGGCGCCAAGTCGGTCAGGGGATTAAATGGCATGCTTTTGTACAAAGTACTGTTCACAGCCATTGGACCGCTGGCAGCCAACAAAAGTGTGTACCCATCCGCAGGTGCTTGCTTGGCAACCTCGCCGCTGCCCAAGTTGCCGCCCGCGCCACCTTTGTTATCCACAATCACCGACACGCCCAAGCGGGATTGCAACTCAGTTTGTAAAAGCCGCGCCATCAGATCTGTCGGGCCGCCAGGTGGGTAAGGTACGACAAACCGAATTGTCTTGCTGGGATAAGCGTCCTGAGCTTGAGCAACTAACGGTAATGCGCTGAGGCTTGCGGCAACCAGGACCGCCAAGCGCAACATGTTTCTTTTTTTCATAGTGTCTCCTTCATTGATTTTTTAACTACGACCAAATCGCTGGCGAATGTTGTTGGCGGTGGCAAGGGGTCGCCCCAAACAATGTGCAACGTCCACAGCCTGACTTACCAGCGCTACGTTGTCTGGTGCCAACGTGTCGTCTTTGAGCTTCAGATTGTTTTCAAACCCTACCCGCACATGACCGCCCATCGCGGCGGCAGCGCTCACGCAAGCATGTTCGGTGGCACCAAACGCACATACGGCCCAAGGTTCGCCACCGGTATGCGCATACACAAATGGCACCAGGTCTGTGGGACTGGATGTTTGCCCTGCGGTGTAGCGTCCCAGCACAAATAACAAGAACCACGCGGCATCAGGTATCACACCGCGTGCGCGCAAATCTTGCCAGCGCGCTAAGTCCACCACATCGTAAATGATGACCTGGGTCATAACCCGCTCGCGTACCAACCATGCAAAAAACCGCGCCAACCCAGTTTCGCCGATTTCAGGCTTGTCAAGCTCACGCAAGCCAACCGACACGGCTTCTGGGCGCACAGCTTGCACCATGGCGATTTGAGCCGGTGCTTGGTACACCTTGGCCGCTTCGCTGGTAATTTGCAGCACCATTGCATCGCCCACCGCGGCGCGCACGATACGCGTTGCATCTAGGTACCCATCAACATCGAGACTGTGTTTGCCCTGCGCATCGCGAATGTGCAAATGCAGCATGGCCGCACCGGCTTCCAGACACTGTTTGGCGGTCTTTGCCAATGCCTCAGCGGTCACTGGGACCGACGGATGGTCAGCGGTCTGTTTATAGGCCCCATTGGGCGCAACGGTAATGATCAGTGGGTCATGCATGCGGTTCAATCAAGGTGTGTATCAAGGGGTGGCAACTCATCTGCCAACAGTGCCAGCCCTTGGCGCAATAGGCGGTCATAGCGCGTACGTTCCGCTTTGCGCAGGTGCTCCGGCCATTCATAAAATCCGGCGCCTGTTTTCATCCCTAACTGCCCGGCAGCCACCCGGGTTTGCAAGGCAGCGGCGGGTTCAATGGCATTAGACAAGCTGGGGTACATGGTTGCCGCCGCCGCGCAGTGCACATCCAAACCAGCATGGTCCCGCTGCAACACCGGACCGGCCGCCAAATAGCGAAAGCCAAAGCCGAAGCGCACGGCAGCATCCACGTCTTCCGCTGTAGCGACGCCTTCGTCAATCATTGAAAAAGCCTCGCGGGCCAGTGCGTGTTGCAAGCGGTTCGCCAGAAAACCAGGTTTGTCTTTGCGCACCAACACCGGCACACTGGCACAACCGCGCATGTAACTGCACAAACGCTGCGCTTGCTCTGGATCGGACTGTGGGCCCAGAACTACCTCAACCAAAGGAACCAAATGCGCAGGCATGAAGAAGTGCAAGCCAAACATGCGGTCTTGCGTGGCCATGTCTTTGGCAATGGCGCTGATGGGGAAGCTTGAGCTGTTGCTGGTGAGCACTGCAGTGGCGGGAGCCAACATCACCAGTCGGGCAAACAAAGCCTGCTTGGCAGCCAACACTTCGGGAATGCACTCGATAACCAAATCGACATTGCTCCAAGCCACAGCCTGCAAATCAGCCACCGCATTCACTGCTTCAGCCCGTGATTCCAACCGATAGGCTAACAAAGCCCCACGCACATGGGGCGTCAAAGCTGAACGTTTGTCAGCATCAGGATCGACCACCGTCACACTGGCACCGCCGCGCGCCAGTACGACTGCTACGTCAGCGCCCATGGTGCCAGCACCAATGACCACAGCGTGCGATTGGCGGGGATGCTCTTTCAACAATGTCACGTTTGTCTTACTCTTTGTTATTGCGAGCGGAGTCTAGACACAAGGTATTACTTAGTCCAAATGATTTTTACGATATATTGATCACTTATGGTTATTAATTGGAATGCCCGCGAATTCGAGGTTTTTCTGACCGTTGCGCAAACCTTGAGTTTTCGCCGCACGGCGGAGCAAGTGCACCTTTCGCAACCTGCGGTCTCCGGGTTGATTGCTCGGCTGGAAGGCTCGTTGGGTGTGCGGTTGTTTGACCGCACCACGCGCAATGTTCAACTCACTGCAGCCGGTGAAGTGCTCAAGGAACAGGTCCTGCTGCTGCGACACCAGTCCGAGGAGGCGGTGCAAGCCGTTCGCAATGTGTCGGAATTGCGTACTGGAAGCATTACCTTGGCTGCTCTGCCCTCGCTTGCAGCCACTGTGGTGCCAAAAGCATTTATGCGGTTTGCTGCGCGCTTTCCGCAGATTCGACTGCAAGTATTCGACACCTTGGCCGGACCCGCTTTTGACATGGTACGTGCAGGCAAAGTGGAATTTGCACTCACCGCAGCCAACCCCGCCTACACCGACCTGGACTACACGCCCCTAGCCTCCGATGGTTTTGTGCTGCTCGTCCCAGAAAAGCACGCGCTATCCAGAAAGAAGGGTGAGCTACGGTGGTCCGAAGTCGCAGCGCTGACCCATATTTCCATGCCGCTGCCCTCAAGCGTGCGGCAGTATGCTGATGCGGCATTGCTGCAGCATCGGGTAGTTTTTTCCCCGCAATACGAAGTCGAGCACTTGGCCACCGTCACGGCCATGGTCGCTGCGGGCTTGGGCGTTGCAGCACTGCCAGAACTGGCAGCAGCCATGTCCCCACACGAAGGGGTCGTGCAGCGCCCACTCACCGACCCTGACCTGCGCCGCCCAATCGGCCTTATCACACGCCGCGGACGCAGCCTGTCGCCTGCCAGTGCCGCCATGGTCGAACTTCTGCGCGAAGAAATGCAGCAGGCCGCATCTCAGGTTTAATCTAGGGTTGCTCTATTTATACCGCGATGCAACGCAGACACCTTCACATTGATCTGGCCAAAATTCTGGCTGCCCACTTTATCGTTTTGCACCACTTCACCGCCTACGGCCCCTTGGCTGAATCATGGGACATGACCACGGTAGCGTTGACGAACTGGCTGTTCGACTATGGCCGCATGGCTGTGCAGGTGTTTTTGGTTATTGGGGGCTACCTGGCGGCAATGGGGCTTGCACCGAAGGGACACCTCAAGGTAGAAGCGCCGTGGCGCCCCATCGCCCAGCGGTACCTGAGGCTGGCGCCTTCGTATGCAGTGGCGCTGCTGCTAACCATTGCGGCCAGTCTTTTCGCCAGCCAGTGGCTGGATGACGACTTCATTCCCAGCACCCCGGAAATTGGGCAATTTGCAGCCCACCTAGCCCTGCTCAATGGTTTTGTGGATTTCGAGCCGCTCACTGTCGGCACCTGGTATGTGGCCATGGATTTCCAGCTGTTTGCGCTGCTCACGCTGATGCTGTGGGTGGGACAGCGTTGGGCCAAGTGGATGGTGGCCGCGCTGGCGATAGCGTCGCTGTTCTACTTCAACTTGAACGAGTCTCGATCCGACTGGGCACCCTATTTTTTTGGGGCCTATGGCATGGGCGCCATCGCGTGGTGGGCAGGCCGCTCTAAATATGCAGTGCGCTACCTCACACTGTTGGCACTGGTGGGTGCGACCGCGTTGCTGTGGGACTTTAGACTGCGCATCGCGCTGGCAGGTGCGACTGCGCTCATGTTGGGCGTAGGGCTGTGGCACCGAACACGCATACGCACGACGGCATCCGCAGTGCCCACTGACCGCCCCACATTCATGCCGAGCTGGTTGGCTCCGATAATTGCTGCGTTGGCACGCAGCTCTTACGCACTGTTTCTAGTGCACTTCAGCGTCCTGATATTGGCCAACACGTGGTTTGCCCAACTCCACACATCACGCTCCATCACCCTGTGGGGCATGTTGTTGGGGGCATGGGCTGCGAGCCAGTTGGTCGCTTTGGCCTTTGAACGCTGGGTAGAGCGCCCACTTTCGCAACTAAAAATTTAGGCCTTGCAGCTTAAGCCCCGTGGCATTTTTTAAATTTTTTGCCACTGCCGCAGTGGCATAGGTCATTACGGCCCGGTGTCGCTTCTTTGCGCACCGTCTCTACCCGTGGGCCAATATTGCGCCACAGCTCCCGCAGGTCATACACCGCCCACACCGCATCGGCAAATTCGTTAAAACGTTTCACGCTCACGCTGGGTGGGCCGTCTTCTTCAAACACCGACAATGTGGGCTCGTCGGTATCGTCTTCGGTCAAAACCACCATTGCCTGCAATGCGCCGTCCAGCCATTTGTGGGCTTCTTTGTCTCGTGGTGGTGTCCACTCTTCGGGCCAGCTTTCCACTGCGTACATAAACCCCACAGCCCACACTTGGGCAAACGAAGGCAGCACTTCGTCTTTCATCGACTCGCGTTCTGCTTCTGGCAAAGCCGCCACCGCACCACGCACGTCCATCACCTCGGGGTGGTAGGCGCGCTCGTCATCGAGCGACTGCACTTCATTGGCCAAGCCCTGGGCTACGTCATTCCAACGGCGTGTCCACAGTTCCATAAAGCGGGCTTGCTGCGCTGTATCGGCAAACGAGCCTTGGCTGGTCGATGCGCTTTCTCCTGCCAAGTCCACATCCAGCAGCACGGACAGGTATTCATTCGCTGGAATAACCCGTCGGCCGCACACCAACGCGGCCAGAAAGCCTTCGCAAAACTCCCATTGGGGCGTTTCGTCGTTGCGGCTGCGCAAATCGTCCAAGATGGCGTCCATCTCGTCAAACTCTTCGGGGGTCAAGGCGAATGCCATTTCAGGGGAGGGTTTCTGGGTAGTCATACGGGATAAAAAGTGCAATGTTGGATGGTATTGTCGCCTTGAAGGAACCCTGTTTATGCTGCATTACCTCAACACCCTTTTTCCCATTCGGTACACCGCTTTTGGCCTGAGCTGTTTTGGGTTGCTACTTAGTGCATTCAGCACGCTGATCTTTGGTGAGGGTTGGGGCGCCTTTTTTCTGTGCACTGTGCTGGTGGGACTGGGCGGGTATGACGTGATGCAAGGCAAACGCTCGCTACTGCGCAACTACCCCATCATTGGCCACATTCGCTACATGTTGGAATTTGTGCGGCCCGAAATTCGCCAATACTTTATTGAAAGTGACACCGAGGCCGCACCTTTCTCACGCAGTCAGCGCTCACTGGTGTACCAGCGAGCCAAAGGCGAGCCCGATAAGCAGCCTTTTGGCACGCAGCTCAATGTGCATGCAGAAGGGTATGAATGGATGAACCATTCGGTGGTTCCCACCAAGCTGGCCTCACAAGACTTTCGCATCACCATTGGTGCCGAACGCGCACAGCCCTACAGTGCCAGCGTGTTCAACATTTCGGCCATGAGCTTTGGGGCACTCAGTGCCAACGCAGTCCTTGCCTTGAACGCAGGCGCAAAACGCGGTGGCTTTGCACATGACACCGGCGAAGGCTCCATATCCCAGCACCACCGGGTTCACGGAGGCGATTTAATTTGGGAAATAGCCTCGGGCTACTTTGGATGCCGTAATGACGACGGCACGTTCAATGCCGACAAATTTGCCGCTAATGCGTGCGACCCGCAGGTCAAGATGGTCGAACTCAAGCTCAGCCAGGGAGCGAAACCGGGCCATGGTGGCATGCTCCCCGGCCCCAAAGTGACTGCCGAAATTGCTGCGGCGCGTGGTGTTCCGTTGGGCGTGGATTGCGTATCGCCTGCTTCCCACAGCGCGTTTTCTACACCTATTGAAATGATGCAGTTCATCGACCGGTTGCGTACGCTGTCGGGCGGCAAACCCACTGGTTTCAAACTCTGCATCGGCCACCCCTGGGAGTGGTTTGCTATGGTCAAAGCCATGCTAGCCACAGGCATCACGCCCGACTTTATTGTGGTGGACGGCGCCGAAGGCGGCACGGGTGCCGCGCCGGTGGAATTTACCGACCACGTGGGATCGCCTTTGCAAGAGGGGTTGCTACTGGTGCACAACACCCTGCGTGGCGTGGGCCTGCGTGAGAAAATCAAGATCGGTTGCGCCGGCAAGGTGGTGAGCGCTTTTGACATTGCGCGCCTCATGGCCTTGGGTGCCGACTGGTGCAACAGCGCGCGCGGCTTCATGTTTGCGCTGGGCTGCATTCAGGCGCAGCACTGCCATACTGGAGCATGCCCCACTGGCGTCACCACCCAAGACCCACTGCGCCAGCAGTCGCTGGTGGTGCCAGACAAGGCGGAACGCGTGTACAACTTCCACCAGCAAACCCTGCACGCCTTGCAAGCGTTGGTGCAAGCCGCAGGCCTGGATCATCCGCAGGGCATCACCGCGCACCACATCGTGCGCCGGGGGACAGACCACAAGGTGAAGTCGTTAGCCCAACTCATCCTCACACAACTGGGCAACGGTGCCTTGCTGCAGCCAGACCTTAGCAAACTGCCAGTGATTTACCAAAATACTTGGCCACTGGCCCAAGCGGAGCACTTTGGCTTAGCACCCAGCCTCTGAATGCTATATTTTTTATAGCTGACTACGCAAGCACCCCAAGCGCTAGAAGCCTTTTTCGCATACAAAGTATGGCGTTGTCCTTGCTTAGCAACTGGGCGCGGTGGGCCACAGCCAGGTCGATAAAACACTGATCGTCGGGGTCTTTGCAGGTCACGCTGGCCTTGGGGGCTACATCACACCACTGCACCTGGGCGTCAAACTGCGCCAACACCTGAACCGGTTGCACCTGGTGGTGCGACAGGCTTTTGACAATTTGCGGATAGGCCAGCACACGCTCCAGTTCGTCGCGCATAGGCCGGGTGGCAATCCAGCGCAAGTCTCCGTTGGCCAACTGGTCGCGCAGCGGCTGCACGGCGGGGTCGTTAAACACCAGCAGGTCCAACACCACATTGGTGTCGATGACAATCACGCGGCGAGGTCTCCCGTGGCGTCACCGGTTGCGCCCGCTTCACCCGCTTTGGCCTTGGGTGCCATCCGGCCCGCCACCATGTCAAATTTGAACAAGCGGCACTCAATCGGGCCGTTCCACATGGGCACGCGGCGCGACTCTTTCAGGCGCATCTTGCCGGGCAGCTTCAGGTCGGGCGTGAGCATCCAGGCAGTCCATCCGGAGAAGTTTTTCTTCCAATGGCTGGCCAGTTGGCTGAAGAACTCGCCGCCGTCCTCGGTGTGGGCCAGTTCGCGCGCGCCGAATTTGCCTTCCGGCTCCCCATCTGACTCAGCATAAGACTCGTAATTTAAGCCGCCTCTATGAGCACCTGCCACACCACCCACGGCAATACGTTCACCATAGGGCGGGTTCAGCAACATCACGCCACCGCCTTCAATAGGGGGCATGCGTTGCAGCGCATCGCCACCACGGAACTCGATCACGTCGGCCACACCCGCGCGTTCGGCGTTGCGCTGCGCGAAGTCGACCATGCGGTGCGACACATCGCTGCCGTAAATCAGGGCCTTTTGGCCTGGTTCCGGCTTCACCACTGCGTCAGCAGCTTCTTTTTTGATAGCGTCCCAGACATGCGGCTGAAATGGCACAAACTTCTCAAACGCAAATTTGCGCAGCGAGCCAGGCGCAATGTTGCAGGCAATTTGCGCGGCCTCGATGGCGATGGTGCCGCTGCCGCAACAGGGGTCATACAGCGGCATCAGGTCGTCGTCGCCATCGGCCCAGCCGCTGGCGGCCAGCATGGCGGCGGCCAGGGTTTCTTTCAGGGGTGCATCGCCCTTGTCGGCGCGCCAGCCGCGCTTGAACAGCGGCTCGCCCGAAGTGTCGATATACAGCGAGCAGCTGTCAGTGGTCAGGTGGGCATAAATGCGCACATCGGGCCATTGCG
>JBEGPS010000281.1:0-17527 GCA_041181325.1 Pseudomonadota bacterium | reverse complement strand
CACATAGTCCATCTGCCCTGCCGCGCTGGCCGCCGCGTTGCCGCCACCCAGGCTGCGCACTTGCAGCGCCGCGTTAATGCCCGCAAACATGCCCTGGGCCGCCGCCTCTTCGTACCCCGTGGTGCCGTTGATCTGGCCAGCGAAAAACAGGCCGCCAATTTGGCGTGTCTCAAAGCTGCTCTTCAAGCTGCGCGGGTCAAAGTAGTCGTATTCGATGGCGTAGCCCGGGCGCAGGATGTGCGCGTTCTCCAGCCCGGCCATGCTGCGCACCAACTCGTACTGGATGTCGAACGGCAAGCTGGTGCTAATGCCGTTGGGGTAGTACTCGTGGGTGGTCAGGCCTTCGGGCTCCAGAAAAATCTGGTGGCTCTCTTTGTCGGCAAAGCGGTTGATCTTGTCTTCCACACTCGGGCAATAGCGCGGGCCCACGCCTTCAATCTTGCCGGTGAACATGGGGCTGCGGTCAAACCCGCTGCGAATGATGTCGTGGGTGCGCGCATTGGTGTGGGTGATCCAGCAGGGCATTTGCTGCGGGTGCATTTCCACCTTGCCCATGAAGCTGAATACTGGCACGGCAGCACTCATACCGCCGGGCATGCCATCGCCGGGCTGCTCCTGGCATTTGGAAAAGTCGATGCTGCGCCCATCAATGCGCGGCGGGGTACCGGTTTTCAAGCGCCCTTGTGGCAGCTTCAATTCTTTCAACCGGGCGCTCAAAGAAACGGCAGGCGGATCACCCGCTCGGCCAGCAGCGTAGTTGTTCAGCCCCACATGAATTTTGCCATCCAGAAAAGTACCGGCCGTCAGCACCACGGTTTTGGCACGGAAGCGCACGCCCACCTGGGTGACTGCGCCCACCACACGGTCGCCCTGACCGTCAGATTCGACCATCAAGTCGTCCACCGCCTGCTGAAACAGCCACAGGTTGGGCTGGTTTTCGAGCATGCGGCGGATGGCGGCTTTGTACAACACGCGGTCGGCCTGGGCGCGGGTGGCGCGTACAGCAGGGCCTTTGCTGCTGTTCAAAATGCGGAACTGAATACCGCCCTCGTCGGTGGCCAGTGCCATCGCGCCGCCCATGGCGTCTACCTCTTTAACCAGATGGCCTTTGCCGATACCGCCGATGGACGGGTTGCAACTCATCTGCCCCAACGTCTCGATGTTGTGGGTAAGCAGCAGCGTTTTGCTGCCCATGCGGGCAGCTGCCAACGCCGCCTCGGTACCGGCGTGACCGCCACCTACGACGATGACATCAAATTCTTGGGGATAAAGCATGCTGCAATTTTACTTTGGAGCCCAATAAGCCGCTAGCCCCGACGGACATTGCGTAACCAGCTATTGTTTTTATAGCTATATTGAACCCGCATTTAAAATCTACCCGTGTTTACCCTTGATTGTCCGGTTCAGGACGGTCACCATAGGCGCTTTGACGTAGGCTACATTTATTTGTTGGAGTACACCCATGAATATTCCCTCACTGCAATCCCAAGTCAGTCCCGAAGAATGGCAACTGCGCGTTGACTTGGCCGCCTGCTATCGACTGGTGGCGCTGTACGGTTGGAGCGACCTGGTGTTTACTCACATTAGCGCCCGCATCCCGGGGCCAGACCACCACTTTCTCATCAATCCCTATGGGCTGATGTTCGACGAAGTCACCGCCAGCAGCTTGGTCAAGGTGGACCAGCACTGCAACAAGCTCATAGCCTCGCCGTTCCCCGTCAACCCCGCCGGTTTTGTGATCCACAGTGCAGTACATGCCGTGCGCGAGGACGCAGGCTGCGTACTGCACACCCATACCCGTGCTGGTGTGGCAGTCAGTGCGCAGCAGTGCGGCGTGTTGCCCATCAGTCAGCAAAGCACGTTTGTTCTAGCCTCGCTGGCATACCACGACTACGAGGGCGTGGCGTTCAGGCCGGATGAGGCGCCGCGCCTGCAAAACGACTTGGGCAAGGCCAACTTTCTGATGCTGCGTAACCACGGCCTACTCACCGTGGGCAAAACCATACCTGACGCGTTTTTGTCGATGTACACCTTTGAGGCCACCTGCAAAATCCAGATTGACGCCCAGGTCGGCGGTGCGCTCACCCATGTGAACCCCTTGATTGTCAAAGGCGTGGCCGAGGCCATGCGGGTACAAACCGGGGGCATGGGCGGCGCGTTTGCCTGGCCATCGCTGATCCGCAAGCTGGACCGTTTGGACACCAGCTACCAAACCTGAGGTCCAAAGCAACCCGTGTTCGCCCTACCCAGCACCACCAATCTGCATACCCCCACCACCATGGATGCCACACGCCAAGACCTAGAAGACACGCTCAAGCTGCAGCGCGCCGCATACCTTACCAACCCCTACCCAAGCCTGGAAGAGCGCAAGGCAGACCTGCGCAAACTGCAAGCATTCATCCGCGAGAACCGTGATGCCATCATCGATGCCATCAGCGCCGACTACGGCAACCGTTCACGCCACGAAACCCAGTTTGCCGAAATCTTCAGCGTCATTGACGGCGTGGACCACGCCATTAAGCATCTCAAAAAGTGGATGAAGCCGCAACGCCGTGGCATCGACATGAAAAATTTTTTGGGGGCCAAAAACCGCGTCATTCCACAACCGCTGGGCGTGGTGGGCTGCATCGTGCCGTGGAATTTCCCTATCAACCTAAGCTTCAACGGGCTGATTGCCATCTTCGCTGCGGGCAACCGCTCCATGGTCAAGATGTCAGAAAACTCGCGTCACCTGGCGCGCTTGCTGATCAACACAATTCCCGCTTACTTCCCCCAAGACAAGCTCGCGTTTTTTGACGAAACGGGCGGCGTAGGCGTTGAGTTTTCACAGCTCAAGTTTGACCACATGTTGTTCACGGGCTCCGGCCAAACCGGGCGTGCAGTGATGGCCGCTGCAGCGCAAAACTTGTGCCCCGTCACGCTAGAGCTGGGCGGCAAATCGCCCGCCATCGTGTGCGACGACTACCCCCTGCGCAAAGCCGCCGAACGGCTGCTGTTCGTGAAATGTTTTAACGCCGGGCAAATTTGCACCACGGTGGATTACGTCTACGTGCCCCAGGCCAAGATCAATGCATTTGTGGCCCTGTCCAAAGAGATCGTGGCCACCCGCTACCCCACGCTGGATACACCCGATTACACCTCCATGATTGACGAGCGCGCGTTCAACCGCGTGGTGGCCGCCTTAGAAGAAGCCCGCGAGGCTGGGGCTGAGCTCATCCAACTGGTGCCCGGCAAGCCGTGGAACGCGGCCACCCGCAAAATAGCACCACATATCGTGCTCAATGCCCCAGAGAACTCATCACTGCACACGCGCGAGATTTTCGGACCAGTGTTGCCCGTTGTGGGATTCACGTCGATTGAAGAACCCATCAACGCCATCAACAGCAAACCCCGCCCGCTGGCACTCTATCCGTTTAGCAACGACAAGGCGCTGATTCACACCCTGCTTACCCGTGTCATGTCGGGCGGTGTAAGTGTCAACGACGGCTTGTTTCATGTGGGCCAGCACGATCTGCCTTTTGGCGGTGTGGGCGACAGCGGCATGGGCCACTACCATGGATATGAAGGTTTTGTAACCTTCTCCAAAATGCGCCCGGTGTTCTACCAAGCGCCATTTAGCGCGGTCAAATTCTTGTGGCCACCCTATGGCAACTTTGCGACCAAATACCTGAACTTCCTTACCAAATAAATGTGCGCGGTGCAGGATGCGCCAACATTGGATAGCATTGCAGCGCACGCGTGCACCGACTTTTTTCTCCCAACTTTAGGACCTGTTTTATGAAGCTGTATTACTCCCCCGGAGCTTGCTCTTTGTCGCCCCACATTGCGATGCTTGAGGCAGGCTTGCCATTCGAAGCCATCATGGCCCCCACCAAGACGCACCAGCTACCCGATGGCACCGACTACTACACCATCAACCCCCTGGGCTACGTTCCCTACCTCACGCTGGACGACGGTCGCAGCCTGCACGAAGGCCCTGCCATCGTGCAATACATTGCCGATCAGGTTCCGGCTAAAAATCTGGCCCCTGCCAATGGCACATACGAGCGCTACAAGCTGCAAGAGTGGCTCACCCTGATTGGCACCGAACTGCACAAAAGCTTCAGCCCCTTGTTCACACCGGGTACACCCGATGAAGTCAAAACAACCTTCAAAACGCGCCTGCTGTCGCGCTTGAAGTGGGTCGACGGCGAACTGGCCGGCAAAGACTATTTAATGGGCGAACAGTTCACCGTAGCAGATGGCTACCTATTTGTGGTCACCAACTGGGCCCCCATGGTCGGACTGGATATTTCCGGCCTGTCCAACCTCGCAGCTTTCCGGGCTCGCGTGGGCGCACGCCCCGCCGTCATCGCTGCGATGAAAGCCGAAGGCCTCATTAAGTAATGGGTTACGCGCTCCGGCATGGCAGTGCTTTTTGACGCAATGCCAGCAGTGCGCCCAACCACAAGGCCCCAGCGGAAAACACCAGGCCACGGGCCAAACCGCCTGGGCCGTCAGCAATCCAGCCCACCACTGTGGGCCCAACAATCTGGCCCGCGGCAAATACCGTAGTGAATGCGCTGATACCTGCCGCCCAGGCACTGGGAGGCAGGTTATGGCGCACCAGCGCGGTGGTAGATGCCACTACCGACAAAAATACCGCCCCAAACACCAAGCCTGACACCAACACCATGGGCCACCATTGTGTCAACGCAGGCACGATGGTGGCCAGCCCCAGCAAAGCGTTCAGGGTAGCCAACGGGCGGCCATCTCTGTAGCGATCAAGCAGCCCCGCCCAAATGCGGCTGGAGGCGATAACGGCCACACCCAGCAAGGCATAAAACCAAGTGACTGCCAACGCAGTGCTGCCCTGTGCGCGCAGCAATGCCACCACAAAGGTCATGTACCCGATGTAGCCCACACCAAACAAGGTGTAGCCCGCCAGTCCATACCCAAAAGGCCGCCAGGTAAAACGCGCTCCAGCTTGGGCTGCGCTGGCCGCAGGCAGCTCCCAGCGCGCCATCACCCTTGCTGGCCACACCAGCACGGCACTGGCCAGACAACACGCCAGCGCCAAAAGCCACCAGGCCCAGCGCCAGCCGTGGGCATCCGCCTGCGTGGCCTCTAATACCCATGGCACAAACACCGCAGACAACACAATGCCCAGCCCCGTGCCCCCGTAATAAATGCCCAGCAGCAAACCACCGTGCCGCGGATGGCGCGCACCCAGACGGGCTGCCAACAGCCCACCGGCAATAAATACCAGCGCGCTGGCCACGCCGGCCAACAAGCGCTGCAGCAGCAACAGCTGGGCATCTATAAAGAAGCCGCTTAAACCCATAAACATACTGGCTAAAGCAGCCCCACCCCACAGCAAGTGCGAGGGGCCCCAGCGCCGCATCAGCCACGGCGTAGCCAGCGCACCCAAGAAATAGCCCAGCGCGTTGGCCGTGTTCATGCCACCCGCCAAGGTGTAGCTCCACCCCAAATCGCTGCGCATGGCGGGCAGCAGCAGGCCGTAGGCAAAGCGGGTAATGCCCAACGACACCGCCGCCCCTAAAGACAAGGCGAGGGCCAGCGCCCAGCTTTGGCGTGCGTCTGCTGTGTAGGTCACCTGTAGTTTGCTATGTTTTTAATAGCTGTACACGCAGTCTGCAAGGGTGCTGCGGGCCTATTTGACCTGAAATATTGGCTTTCAGGCCTGGCCCAAACCGATGGGTGCGGGTGCAGTCATTACGATGTTGGTAAAGAGCCGATCATAGGCCGGGTCACGCGGGTACTTACCCGTCAGCGGGTCGCAGTTGGTGCCAAAGGCGGCGTCCAGCTCTTTCCAATCGTTATCCGTCAGGGACCGCTGGGCGGCGGGCAAGATGGCGGTTTCTTCCAACTGCATGTGCGCCAGGTAGGCCTCGATGTAGCGCTTCAGGGCCTGCTCAAACACGGCGCGGCGGGAGTCGCCCACCAACTCCCAGCCCAGCAGCATATGTTGCAGTTCGCGCACCCCGGCTTCGCTCTTGGCGTGGTCGCGTTCGAGTTGGGCAATGGCCTCCAAGGTTTCAGGCGCGGCCTTGGCCACTTTGGGAAACAGCAGCGCGCTCTCTTTGGGGTGATGCAGGCGCTCGGGGAACTCGTCAATGTAAAACAACATGGCGCGCAACACATCAAAAAAGCGACCCGGCTCTTGGTCGGGCCCACGGTCCAACATCATGCGCAACGAGCGCAGCATGGCCGCAAGTGCGGCGTGTTCGTCTTGAATGATGTGCAGGCTTTGTTGAAGCATGGCATGTGTCCTCGTTGTGTAGTGGCACAAGGTTCGCACGGCCTGCTTCTGCAGGCATTGATACAAGTCAATACCGCGTCACACCCCGCCAGACGCTCGGCTTGGCTTGATGCAGTGTCAGGCTACTGCGCATGGCATCCAGCGAGAGCATCAACTCTGAGACCTCGTCTTTGCCGTCTTTGTTAACGTCCATGCCGAACAAGCATTTCATTTGCAAGCTGGCGGCCTCTGGGTAAGCCGCAATACTTTTTTAAGGTTTCCAACGCTTGAGCAGCAAAGCGTTGCTCATCACACTCACCGAACTCATGGCCATGGCGGCCCCCGCCAACACCGGGTTCAGATACCCCAACGCGGCCAGAGGAATGCCCGCTGCGTTGTAGGCAAAGGCCCAAAACAAGTTTTGCCGGATTTTGGCCACCGTACGCCCCGATATGTCCAACGCGGCCACCACTAACATGGGATCGCCCCGCATCAGCGTGATGCCCGCTGCGTGCATGGCCACATCGGTGCCACCCCCGTCGGGGTTGGCCATCGCCATGCCTACATCGGCAGCCGTGAGCGCGGGCGCATCGTTCACCCCGTCACCCACCATAACGACCACTTTACCCCCAATCTTGAGCGCAGCCACCCGGGCCGCCTTGTCCGCCGGCAAGATTTCAGCCATGACTTGGCCGGCGTCAGTATCCAGCCCCAAGCGCTTAGCCATGGCGTTGGCGGCGCCTTGGTTGTCGCCCGAAATCATCACCGTGTGAATGCCCTGGGCGCGCAGCGCAGCCAAAGCCTCTTTAGCGCCTGCCTTGGGCTCATCCGCAAACGCCATCACCGCCACCAGCGTCAACCCAGCTGTCGTGCGTTCAGCCACCGCCGATACCGTGGCACCCTGGACTTGCAATGCAGCCGCTTGGGCAGACAGGGCGGCCATGTCCACGCCCAGCTCATGCATCCAGCGCAGGCTGCCCAGCAAATAGCTGCGCCCGCCCACGTCGCCCTCACTGCCGCGCCCTGCCACGGCGCGAACCGCTTCGGGTGGGGGATAAGTTATGCCCTTTTCTTTGGCGGCATCCAGCACGGCACGGGCCAGGGGGTGTTCGCTGCCGCTTTGCAACGATGCCATGTGTGCCAGCACTTCTGCCTCTGGCTGCCCCGGCACTACCACCAGCGCGGTGAGCTTGGGGCGACCCACCGTCAGGGTGCCGGTTTTATCAAAAGCCACCACATCAACCTTGTGCGCCAGCTCCAGGGCCTGCGCGTCTTTGATCAAAATGCCGTACTTGGCCGCCACACCGGTACCCGCCATGATGGCTGCGGGTGTGGCCAGTCCCAGTGCGCAGGGGCAGGCAATCACCAACACGGCAACACAGTGAATGAGCGCTACCTCAAAGGAGTGTCCGGTCAACCACCACGCGAGCAAGGTGCCCAGTGCAATCACCAGCACCACCGGCACAAACACCGCACTCACCTGGTCTACCAGCCGCTGAATAGGCGCTTTAGCAGCCTGCGCGTCTTCCACCAGGCGAATGATGTTGGAGAGTACGGTTTCCTTGCCCACCGCACGCACCTGCATCACTACGCGGCCTTCACCATTGATAGAGCCACCCGTGAGCAATGCGCCCGGCTCTTTGGCTACGGGCAGCGATTCGCCCGTGAGCATGGATTCGTCCACCTGCGTTTGCCCCTCCAGCACCACGCCATCCACGGCAAAGCGCTCACCGGGCTTGACCACCAGCTTGTCGCCCACCAACACCTCGCTCACAGGCACATCCACCTCGCCGTCATGCCCTGACAAGTGCGCCACATCGGGCCGCAGGGCGTGCAAAGCGCGTATGGCCGACGTGGTTTGGCGCTTGGCGCGGGCCTCCAGCCACTTACCCAGCAACACCAGCGTAATCACCACAGCGCTGCCTTCAAAGTACAAATGCGGCTCCATCACGGGCATGCCGTGTGCCGCATGGTCTGCAGCGCCCAGCCACTGCGGGCTGAGCCACAACCACATGGACAGCGCCCACCCCGCCGTGGTGCCGATGGACACCAGCAAATCCATATTGCCCGTAAATGCCTTGAGCGCATGCCAGCCCGCTTTGTAAAAACGCGCACCCAATATGAACTGAACAGGGGTTGCCAGCAAAAACTGCCATAGCGCAGGCAACATCCAGTGCTGGCCCAACAAATCGCCAATCATGGGCACCACCAGCGGTGCCGACAGCGCCAACCCCCACGCCACCGGTGCAAAGCCCGCCCACGGTGATACCTGTACCGCGTCTACTGCCGCATTGGGTGCCAGCGGCTCGTAGCCGGCGTCCCGCACCGCACGGCGCAGCACGGCTTCCATGGCCGGGTCAGTCACCTGCACGCGCGCTGATTCGGTGGCCAAATTCACGGTAGCAGCCTGCACGCCGGGCACCTTTTTCAGGGCCTTCTCGACGCGCATCACACACGATGCGCAGGTCATGCCGCCTATGCCTATATCGATCGTGGTTGGGGGGAGAGTGGGTGTAGCTTCAGTAGTCATGGCCATAGCTTAGGGCTTGCCATGGGGGGAGGGTCAAGCCGCTGGCGAACAAAACAATCGCTTGACCTTCCTATATTGGCAAGGTTCACAATGCGTGCATTCACGTCAAGGAACCACCATGAACCAAACCTTCACCGTTACCGGCATGACCTGCGGACATTGCGAAAAAGCCGTCACTCGCGCCATTCAAGAAGCAGACCCCCAAGCCAAGGTGTCGATTGACCGCAGCCAAAACAAGGTTGACATTGAATCCACCCAAAGCCGCGACGCACTGGCCAAAGCCATTGCCGAAGAAGGCTATGCCGTCGCAGCCTGAACACGCCGCTGGGTCGGGCGAGCCCATCAACATCGGCGCGGCAGCGCGGCAAAGCGGTGTCTCCGCCAAGATGCTGCGGCACTACGAATCGTTGGGTCTGCTGGGCGCCGTGGCGCGCACGGACAGTGGCTACCGCCTGTACAGCGAGGCCGATGTGCACACCCTGCGCTTTATCAAACGCAGCCGCGACCTGGGCTTTTCCATGACCGAGATCAGCGAGCTGGTGGGGCTGTGGCAAAACCGCACCCGCGCCAGTGCCAACGTAAAACACATCGCCCAAAAGCATATGAATGAACTTAACCAACGCATTGCCGCCATGCAGGGCATGCAGCGCAGCCTGTCTACCCTGCTGGACTGCTGCCACGGCGACGACCGGCCCGATTGCCCCATATTGGACGACTTGGCCGGGCTAAACCACCACTAAACCACTCCAAACCCATGCACGCCCCCCTGCTGTCGCTGTACCCCGCACTCGGCCAAGTCACGCCCAGCCTAACGGACCTGGGCACCGCAGCAAACCCCATGGAGGTGTCTGGCGGGACCGTGCTGTTTGATGAAGCCGCACCCTGCCAAGGCTTCCCCTTGGTGCTCTCGGGTGAAGTCAAAGTGTCACGCCACTCCAGTGACGGGCGCTCGCTGGAGCTGTACCGGGTGGTGCCAGGCGAGTTGTGTCTGGTGTCCAGTGCCAGCCTGTTTCGCGGTGTGCCCATGTCGGCCCAGGGCATTACCACCAAGCCCACCCGCTTGATGCTGATTGCGCCCCCCGTTTTCAACCAATGGCTGGCAACCCCCATCTTTCGCAACAGCGTACTGGGCCTGTTTGCCGAGCGCATGGCTGACCTCACCAGCCTGATTGACGCGGTAGCGTTTCACAAGCTGGACCAGCGCTTGGCCGCCGCCCTGCTAGGGCGTGGGCAAGACTTGGCGCTCACCCACCAAGCCATTGCCGACGAACTGGGCACCGTGCGCGAAATCGTCACCCGGTTACTACGCCGCTTTGAGCGAGAAGGCTGGGTCAGCCTGTCACGCGAGCATATCCACATCAGCAACAGTGGCGCACTTCGCGCGCTGGCCTCGGCGCTCCCGGCATAGACCGCCACAAACAGATCTGTGTGACTCAAGTCACATACCCGTGACGGGCAACGCCGTCCAATACGCCCATCGCATTCTTTAACCAGGAGTAAGTTATGACATCCAATGTGGGCGGCATCGACCGTATTGCACGCATCGTTCTCGGACTTGTTTTGATCGGCTTGGCCGCTGCTGGCACGGTAGGCTGGTGGGGCTGGCTGGGTGTGGTGCCATTGGCCACGGGCGCTATTGGCTGGTGCCCGCCTTACGCCATCTTTGGCTTTAACACCTGCGCCGTGAAGAAAAACTAAGGCCTAGAAGAGGGTGTAATTTGCTATATTTTAATAGCTGCTTACGCATACCGCACAGGGGCTACAGTCATTTTTTGCATCTAATAATGTGTAAAACCTTGTAAACAGGGTCATCGCTGCCGCCACCACCCCGTTAGTGAAAGGTAAGTCGCCACGTTTGGCGGCAAGGGCTGATGCCCACCTTTGCACAATGTTCCATCTGAATGCGCCCTACCGCGCTGCACGCGCATCCGCCGCCGCCCTGCTGACAGTAGCAGCCTTGGGATTGACCACTGCCGCCCATGCAGGCAACTACGACGCGGTTCTAGGCGCAGGCGTCGGCGCTGCTGCAGGCGCCATCATCGGCCAACAAGTCGGCGGCCGCCAGGGTGCAGTCATTGGGGGCGCCACTGGCGCCGTTATAGGTGCTAGCGTGGGCAATGCCTCTAACCACAGTAGCCACCAGGAAAATAGCCGGGTCGAGCCAGCCCGGGGCTACTACCCGCCACAACGGCCCGCTCAGGTGATGGTGGTGAATGATTACCGCCAGCCCGAACCCCGCCACTGGGGCTGGAGGCACCACGGTGACCACCGCGACTTCCGGCGCGATGAGTACCGCCGGGAAGAAGGTCATGGCCATGGCTATGGCCATGACAGAAATCGCGACTGAATGCCTAACCGCGCAAAGTCTGGTTAAAAAACGTTAACGTACGGTCCCACGCCAATTTGGCCGCAGCTGCGTCAAATCGGGGGGTCGTATCGTTGTTAAAGCCATGCTGCGTTCCGGCGTACTGGTGTGCGGTGTATCGCACGCCAGCGGTCTTGAGGGCCGTTTCATAGACCGGCCAAGCGGCGTTAATGCGTTCGTCAGTACCTGCAAAGTGAATCAGCAATGGGGCTTTCACTTTGGCAGCATCGTCAGCAGCCGGATGGTTTCCATAAAACGGCACCGCCGCTGCCAAATCTGGCAGCCGGGTCGCCAAGGTATGCGCCATGCCGCCGCCATAGCAAAAGCCGGTCACACCGATCTTGCCGATGCCGTCAGGTCGTGCTTTCAACCATTGCGCGCTGGCCAAAAAGTCTTCACGTGTCTTGTTTTGGTCCAGCTTGGCAAACAGTTCACGCGCCTTGTCTTCATCCCCCGGATAGCCGCCCAGTGGCGTTAGAGCATCAGGGGCAAAGGCCATAAAGCCGTCGAGCGCCAAGCGCCGCGCAATGTCTTCTATATGGGGATTCAGTCCCCGGTTTTCATGCACGACCAAAATAGCGGGCAGCTGACCGCTAGCGTTGGCAGGGCGCGCCAAATATCCTTTGATGGTGCCGTATCCCGCGGGCGATGACACCTCCACCATTTCAGTCTTTAGACGTTTGTCGTCTTTGGGTACCACTTGCCCAAAAGCGAAGTCTGGCGATAAAGAAGCCAGCAAACCCGCCGCTGTGAGTCCACCCACGGCAAACTTCTGCGCTCGGTCCAGAAAACCCCGCCGGTCCAATGTTCCATGCACATAGGCATCAAACAAAATCAACAACTCTTGGTCAAAATCTTGCGCAGTTTTACGTTGCATGGTGGGCTCCTCAAAGGTGCCAGCATAATCAAAAACTGACTTTTACGCAGGTTGCCTGTTTGGCGATCAGGCAGCAGGTGTCCCGATCAAAGGCACTTCGCCACCCAGCGCCTCCAGCAAATCGGGAATAAGCTTGCGCAACTCGCCCGTGGCAATCGCCACGTCGGTGTCAAAGTTGTCGTCTTTGCCATCGGCGGCGGTTTTGGCACCTTCAAACACTACGTCCAACACAGCCACTTTTTTAAGCTGCATGGCCTCGGTCAGCATGAAGGACACATGGTCGTTCCAGGTGAGCGCCAGTTTGGTGGGCACCTTGCCAGCGGCAATGTGCTGAGTCACTTCGTCGGTATCCAGCGCATGGCGGGTGTAGCGCACTACTGCCTTGGATTCGTCCGCGGCCTTGAGTTCACACTCACGGTCTACGGTAAAGTTTTGCGGTGCTTCCTTAGTTGAGAGCCAAAGCGCCATGGCCGCTGCGGGCGACATGTGCGTGTTGAATAGCTGAACTTCCAAACCATCTATGGCTTTAATCAAACACGTCATGACCTCATCCGCGCGGGCCTGACTGCCGGCATCTAACACCAACAACTTTGCTTCAGGGTCAACCCACACCAGCACGGAAGACTGCTTGGTGAATGCCATGGGCAACAGCGACAAGCGTGCATTTTCAGCAATTTCGCGTGCTTCCTTCTTGCCAGGTTTGCGCCCGGTGGTGGCCTCAATATGCTGCAACTGTTCTTGCGCTTTGCGTTTAACCACTGTGCCGGGCAAAACTTTGACTTCGACCATCAGCTTGAGCATCCATTGCCCGGCAACGATTTCAACCAGTGGGCCATGCTCTTGCCCACGCGGTGCAAGCCAGCCAACCGCTTTTTCCTGCGAAGCGCTACATTCAGCAAAACGACCTTCTTCCAGTGCTGCTTCCAGCGTGGTTTGCGTCTGTGTCCAGGCAGACAACAGGCGATACATCATCACATTTTTAAACACACATACCCTTAGTTACTTTGGCTTCATCTTTGACTATTTTCATGCAACTTTACATTTCCTTAGCGCTGCGCAATGCTCCAGTTACATGGGCAGGTCACACTTGATCCCAAGTTGATAGCGATTCCCGCATCAGCCAATTATCAAAGGATGAACACATGAAACCCGTTTTTAAATCTCTCATCGTTGCTGGCTTGTTGGCTACCGCAGGTTTCGCTGCTTACTCTCAAGGTTCTGGCGGCATGATGGACCACGATGGTGGTCACATGGGCCGCATGGATCCTGCAAAGATGGAGCAAATGGTGGCCAAACACATGGCGGACCTGAAAGCCAAACTCAAAATCACTCCCGCCCAAGAAGGCGCTTGGACTACGTTTTCCACCAGCATGAAACCTTCCGGAGCCATGACCGCAAATCGCCCTGACCGCGCTGAGATGGACAAGCTGACGACACCCGAGCGCATTGACAAGATGCAAGCCCTGCACACCCAACGTATGGCAGACATGAGCGCCGCTATGACCAAGCGCAATGATGCGATCAAAACCTTTTACGGCACTTTGACGGCCGAACAGAAGAAAGTGTTTGACGCTGAGCACGCCAAGATGGGCGGCCGCCATGGTGATAACAAACCTGGTGACAAAGGCGACATGCAGAACCATCAGGGTCATCAGGGCGAAAAACCTGCTGATGCTCCTAAAAAGTAAGCTAGCCCAATAGCGATTTCAGCTCTCCGCTGGCAATGAGCGTCTGAACATCGGTGGCACCGCCCACCAGTGTGCCCTTCACAAAAACCATGGGAAATGTGGGCCAACCGGTCCACATTTTCAATGCATTGCGGCGGCGCCAGTTGTTGAAGTAATTGCCAAACTCTAGGTACTCAAATTCAACGCCTGCCGCAGTCAATGCGGCGCAGGCTTTTTTAGGCATGGGGTTTAACCCCATACCCACGACAACTACGGGTGTTGCAGCAATAGCAGCCTGCACCTGCGTGACGATGTCCTGATGGTGCGTCTCAACTCGCGCACGAATAGCGGGATGAATTTGCGTTTCACTCAATACGGCACGTGACATTTAACAACTCCAGCGTTTATACGGGCTTCATTATGCGTGGGCCATCCTGCCATTGATGCAAATCAAGCGGTAGAGCCATACTCGGCACTACACTCAGCACCCTTCACATGCCGCCCTCAGCATCTAACTACACACTCTCTACCGTGCGCACTATTGGTGCTATGCAACCGCTGGTGTGGCTGGTGCTCGCTTGGCGCGATATGGCGCGGGCGGGCTGGGTCAGTTTCATACACGGCTTGGTAATAGCTGCTTTGGGCGCTGTCATTGTTTCAGTTGCCAGCCACCGGTTTTGGTTATTGGCAGGTGCTTTGTCAGGTTTTTTGGTCATTGCACCCGTATTGGCCACCAGCCTGTATGCACTCAGCCGCGCATTAGAGATGGGCGAGAAGGCAGATTTTTCAATAGTACTCAAGACCTGGTTGAACTGGCAGCACAGTCACTTCAATAAATGGAGCAACGACTACTGGTGCATGGTGCAATTTGGTGCTTTGTTGGCGCTAGCAACAACCGGGTGGGTATTGACTTCTGCCGCGCTGATTACATTGCTGGCGCCAGTCCCCATCAACACGCCACTGGATTTTGTGCACCATGTCATGCTGGCTAAAAACGGTTGGCTATTTGAAGTCTGGTTGGCTATGGGCGGCATCATGGCTGCACCTATGTTTGCCAGCAGCGTCATAGCCATGCCCCTGTTATTGGATCGCCGTGTAACGCTATTGCAAGCCGTACTCATCAGTTGGCAAACCGTATTGGCAAATCCCATACCCATGGCTTTTTGGGCGGCACTCATTATGGGATTCACGCTATTGGGTTTGGGCTCATTGCTCATAGGCTTGGTAGCTGTTGTTCCCATGCTAGGGCATGCCAGTTGGCATGCTTACAGGGCTCTTATCGATCCATCCAGCTTGCCCGAGCGCAACTCAATGGATGTAACGCCCAACCCGTCGGACGCCCGCTGATGTTTGGTTACTCAGAAGAGCAAGTTGCCGCTTTTGGCCTGTCGTTTGGTGTGGGCGGCTTTATGCTGTACATGCTGTTCATCATCGGCCATTTGGCTTGGGAGTCAAAAGCCGGCCGGTTTGGCACTTTTGTCATCTTCCTGGGGTTAGCGTTCGGCATGGTTGGCTTTGTTGCCAAATTTGCCATTCAGTGGTACTTGCAAAAATAACAATGACTTAACCAAATGGCCGTATGCCCAGTAGCAAACCATGCAGCCATAGCGCAAATACCACCCAAGCTACACCACCCACTACCAGCGTTGTAGCAGTCCCTTTAGATGTACCGACGGGGTAAACCGTATTCTGTACGCGATCCCGGCGTTGTGCTGCAATAAAACAGAAAACGCCCCAAACCAGGAACGACCCAAAAAGTACTACGTGAGCCACATTTCCGTTGGCAAGCAAATGTGCCAAGGCCCATGTTTTCACCGCCAACACCATTGGGTGGTGAAAACGTGCCTTGATGGCATTTGCAGGCACATAGGTTGCCGCAAGCAGCACAAATGCAATAAGGGTTAACAAGGCCGCTGCATGTCGCAAACCCCTGGGTGGCATCCAGAGCATGACAGGGGTTTCCCTAGCGACACTGAAACCCCACACCATCAACGCAAATCCAACTATCGACAGCAGTGAGTACACCCCTTTGAACGGAATCTCTCCTGCACGGGCAATGGTTTGAGTGCGCCAGTCGTTGGCAACAATACGCAAAGAATGCGTGCCTAAAAACAAGACCAGCCCCAAAACCAAATACCCCATGCTAAAAAATCCTTTTTATGCGGCTCTTATGCAGCCAAAACACAGTTTTTACCTGCGCGCTTAGCCAAATACATAGCCTGGTCTGCACGGAGAATAGCTTCCTGTCCTACCTCACCATGTATAAGCTGCGCAACACCTGCACTAAAAGTAATCAATACTTTTTCTGTTTCCACCATAAAAATGTGTTTGGTCAGTTCTCGTTGCAAACGGGTCAGTGCATCGATCCCGCGATCCAACGGCGTATCGGGCAGCAAAATAACAAATTCCTCACCACCAAAGCGCGCGAGTGTGTCTTGTGGCCGCATACATTCGCGCGCCACAGATGCCAAATGATTCAAAGCCTCATCTCCTCTGGCATGGCCAAAGGTGTCATTCAATTTTTTGAAATCATCAATATCGAGCAGAGCCAAACACAAGGGCGTTTCTTTGCGCCGTACTGTAGAGAGTTCACGCTCCAAAGCTTCGTCTAGCCCTTTACGATTGAGCGCGCCAGTTAATGAGTCGTGCCGTGCTTCTGCACTAACGCGGTCTAATTCCTGGTGAAGTTTGACAATTTCAGCCTCCGTCAAATCTGCATGTTCACGCATGGCAATGAGCTCATTGCGGGCAATTTTGCTATCACTTGCCATAGTGCGAGTGGCACCTACGACCTCCTTTAAGAGAGGTGCTATTTCTGCCATTGATTTGGCCTGTTCAATAAGACGGGCGCTTTCTTCCAATTTCTCGTGGAAACTACCCGTTGACTGGGTGATCTCAGATAAACGCTCTACGAACGCTTTCAACATGTCACGTAACTCGTTTTGAACCAGTATGGCGCGATCTCTGGCCTCTTTTTGATTGAAAATAACGTCTTTTAAGCGCCTCTCCACATCATCGAGCCTACGCAATGTCAGTGGGGGTTCCGATGCAGTAACGAGAGACTCCATTTGCCCTCTTAACCACTGCTCATCTGGACTCAAATCGGCAATGTTTTCAAAAACCATGTGCAGCAGTTTGAGCAACACCGTTTTAATCTCGCTTTGATCTTCTGCAACAAAAGACAAGCGGTGACAATAGTTCACCAACATAGTCTTTATGGTTGCAATATCAGCCCCCGATTGACGCAAGGCTTTGATCATCATCTCGGTTTGCTCGTTAAACCGCTCGTCATCAGTACCAAGTGCAGGCTGACAATATTCAATCAAAAGCCCAATTTGGGTCATGAAGTCTGCAGTTAACGTTGATGCACCACCCATATCAACAGCTACTGATTCCGTCGTCGCTACCGTCACAAAACCACCGTAAGCCATAAGGGCAGTTTTCACGCCATCCCAACTCATACAGTCAACGGCATATTCCAGTAAACCTCGTTGCTTTTCCTGACCTGAAGTATGGGCTGGAAGTGCCCGTGCAATGTCACGCAGCCTATCCAATGGAAAGTGCGGTACACAAGAGATGCCTGCTATTTCGTTATAGACAGACTGGTAATTTGCAGGCGTTGGTGCGAGCATGCGCACAGTCAGTTGCTTGAGTGTTTCCCGTGCAATTTCTGAAGATTTTTTTTCACTCATTACACAACCATTTGCTATAAATTTAATAGCCACTTACGCAGCATCCATGCGAATTAGCCAAGTTTCAACCCACATTACATTGTCTACTCGAAACCACACCCTATTCCTTACAAACACAAACAAATATCTAAGGATAAAAATCACCACACATTTAG
>JBEGPS010000280.1:0-11457 GCA_041181325.1 Pseudomonadota bacterium | reverse complement strand
TGCTGTCAAGACAATTTCCGGAAATCGTTTCGTTAACTCACTTAGTTTTTAAAAATGAACAAATCTCTCGTTTTGGCAGCCGTGATCGCTGCTGCTGCTTTGGCTGCTTGCGGTAAAAAAGAAGAAGCTCCTGCTCCAGTGGCTGCACCAGCTGCTGCTCCAGCTCCTGCTGTTGAAGCTTCTGCTCCAGTGGCTGCACCAACTGCTTCCGAGCCAGCTAAACAGTAATTCGCTGCCAGCGTAAAAAAGCCACCTTGCGGTGGCTTTTTTTTGGTCTTTTTCAGCTTGTTTCGGGCTTATTTGATGTCGTCAGCGATTACTTTAACAATGCGCTGCGCAGTGGTAGATGTCTCAGCATTGCCTTGGGCATCTAACACCGATACAGCGGTTGACTCGCCCGTGCTGCGCACTGCAATCTGGAATTTTGAGGCTTCGTTGGCTTTGGCAGACCCGCTGAATAGTTTGCTGAAAAAACCGGGTTCGGTGGTTTCTCCTACCACTGCTACGTAGCGAACAAAGTAGATACCTTGCTTGCGGTCACGGTCTTCTACCGTAAAGCCAGTCCGGTCTAAAGCAAGGCCCACACGACGCCAGGCGCGATCAAAACCCTCTTCAATCAGTACTACCGGTTGTCCATTGATAGCTGACGCAGTGGCCACGGATTTGGACACACTGTTGGCAACCAAAGCCTTGGACTGCTCCGTGCTCACGCCCAACTTCACCATCAAACGGCGTAAAAACTCGGCTTCCAGTTCGGGATCGGTCGGGCGGGGCTGCCACACCGTGGTGTCTTTGCGCTCTGAGTTGTAAACCTCAATCACTCCGCGGTGGCTGATAAAGATTTCAGTTTCACCGTTGGCATTGCGCTCAAGTCGGGTTCGAAATTTGTCGCGCTCGGCCGTGGAATACAACGAATCAAGTAGTTTGCCTAATGCAGAGCGAATCATGTCCTGTGGAATCTTGGCCCGGTTTTCTGCCCAATCTGTTTCCATGATGCCCAAATTACTTTGGTCCATGGCCAATAAAAACCCGTTTTCTTGCCAAAAATCTTTAACCGGCTCCCATAATTTTTCAGCGGGGCGACTCACTACTAGCCAGCGTTGATTGCCAGCACGTTCAATGCGCACATCACCCAAAGCAACGGCAGCAATAGTTGTTTTTGCAACAGCGTTTTGACCAGTTTGCAAACCGGAAGCGGACACTGTTCCACCTACGACGTTATAGCGCGTATCTTTCGACAATTGCGTCAAGTCAGGGGGGATATCCAACGAAGGTGCTTTAGCCGTGCTGCGGTAGTCCACCTTGTCAGACTCTAGCGCGGCACAGCCAGCCAGCGCCAGCATTAAACCTGTTAAAGCTAATTTGGAAATTGAATTCACGGAGATCCTTGGTGGTTTGTGGGCGCTCAAATGAGTCCCACCGACTGCATAACGCGCTCAACTGTTGTTTGACTGGCAGGCGTGAGCTCCGTCAAGGGCAAACGCATTGCACCCTGACACAAGCCCATGCGTGCTACCGCCCATTTCACGGGGATTGGGTTGGATTCGACAAACAGGGTTTTGTGCAAAGGCAATAGTTGGAATTGAATTTCCATTGCACGCTTTACATCTCCCGCAATCGCGGCCATGCACAACTCGTGCATCAGGCGGGGGGCAACGTTGGCGGTGACGCTGACGTTACCGTGTCCACCACACAGCATCAGGGCCACCGCAGTGGGATCATCGCCGGAATAAATGGCAAAGCCTTCTGGGGCTTCTTTGATAAGCCATTGTGCGCGTTCAATGTTTCCCGTAGCTTCTTTGATGCCCACAATGCCTGGAATCTGCGCCAAGCGCATTACGGTATCGTGTTGCATGTCGGCAACGGAGCGACCAGGTACGTTGTACAGCACCACAGGCAGGTCTACGGCCTCGGCAATCGCTTTGAAATGGAGGTACTGGCCTTCTTGGGTGGGCTTGTTGTAATAGGGCACCACCTGCAGTTGGCAGTCTGCGCCTACTTTTTTAGCAAATTGCGCCAGTTCGATGGCCTCTTTGGTCGAATTGGCACCGCAGCCTGCCATGATGGGCGCGCGGCCAGCCGCCTGTTCGACGGACACGCGGATAATTTCGCAGTGTTCTTCCACGTTCACGGTGGGTGATTCGCCTGTGGTTCCCACTACGCCAATGCAATCTGTGCCCTCAGCGATGTGCCAGTCAATCAACTTGCGCAAGGCGGGGTAGTCCACAGAACCGTCTGCATGCATCGGGGTAATGAGGGCAACAATGCTGCCCCGGATCTGACCTTGTGAAGAGTTCATGTCTGGCTCAAATTAAGCGGTGAAGGGTAATCGCACATTTTACCTAGAGTGGGTAACGCACGGGAGAGTCGATTGTCTGGAGGCAGGGACCTGCTTGAATGGCAGCAATGCGCTGCACAAAACGGGGTGGATTGTCGACATAGCCACACTCATAACCCACTATGTGGAGACCCTTGCAGACCTCCAGCAATTCGCCTGAACGCAGCAAAAAATCGGGGCGTGAGGGTCGTCCAACCGTCTCATTGTCAACGGTAAAAGTTTCGTAAAGCAGCACCCCACCTGGCGCCACACTGGCCAACAGGGTGGGAAACAGCGCGCGCCACAAGTAATTGGTAACCACTACTGCCTGAAATTGCACCGGATTGCCGTTAAATATCAATGGCCAAGGTCCGTTTTCAATATCTGCCTGGACCAATGCCACCGTATCGGCTAGATCCTGTGCAGCATTGGTGTCACGGTCTACGCCGGTAACGGCATAGCCAAGCTCGGAGAAGTACGCGGCGTGGCGTCCCGCGCCACAAGCCACATCCAGCACACTGCCGCCTGCTGGGAGCAAGTGTGCCCAGCGGGATACCCAAGAGGATGGGGTGCCGCGTGTGTTGTGGGTTGGTGTGGCACTCATCGTGGTTTGACCTCATCTTTCAGCGCGGCAAGTGCCATCTCTTCTACCTTGGCGGGCCACAACAACTTCAGTAAACGACCCAGCTTACCTTGTGCCGTCATGACCACTTCGCGCTCGCGACGTTTCATTCCTTGCAGGATCAGTGCTGCGCATTCTTGCACGGTCATGGCTTTGTCTTCTTTTAGGCCGCTCTTGCCCGCTGGCTGGCCAGCAGCGTTGAGTCCGCGGCTGCGGATATTCGTCAGCACCACGCCCGGATAGGCGGTGGTGACGCTCACGCCCACGCCTTTGAGCTCAGCACGAAGTGCTTCAAAAAATCCCGTCATGGCGAATTTGGAGGCACTGTATGCCGTGCGTCCCGGCACTCCGATTAGGCCTGCCAAGGAAGATACGGCAACAATATGTCCCTTGCTGGCTTTGAGATGTGGCAAGGCGGCGTGGGTGCACCACACACTACCCCACAAATTAATGCGCATCAGTTGCTCGTACCAGCCCAAGTCTTCCGCTTTGACCTCTGCAAACAAAGCCTGTGCAGAAATGCCCGCGTTGTTGATCAATGCATCTATCCGGCCAAAACGCGAGACTGCTGCATCCACCAGTGCGCGGCACTGGGATTGAACCGACACATCCGTAGGTACCACCAGCGTTTGGGCTCCCAGTGCACTGCACTGCGCGGCCACTTGTTCCAGCGCCTGCGCATTACGTGCGGCCAGTACCAGTGCCACAGCACTCCCGTGCGTTTGTGCCAGTTGGCGCGCCATCTCAGCACCGATGCCATCGGAAGCGCCTGTAATCACCATTGTCTGCATTTTGTTCTGCATTAGAAACAGCCCCACACTTGATTGACCATTTGAATCATGAAGTCAGGCCGTGCGTACAGCATGAATACGCCTGCCAACGCCGCTGTGGCAACGGTGCCTAAGAGCCATTGGCGAGCTTTTGTCATCCGCTAGTTCCTTTTTAGTGCGCTGCCACCGCACTGCTGCGCTCAATTGCAGCTTCTTTGACCGGCAAATTGATCAGTGCTGCAAAAATGCCAAGTGCAATAGCGATGTACCACACCACGTCGTAGCTGCCTGTGCGGTCGTACAGGAATCCGCCCAGCCACACACCCATAAACGAGCCGATCTGGTGGCTGAAGAATACAAATCCGCTGAGCATGGACAAGTGCGCCACCCCAAAGATCTGCGCCACCGTCGCGTTGGTGGGGGGCACGGTGGACAGCCACAGCATGCCCATCACGCTGGCAAACACGTAGACACTGGCTGGCGACAGGGGGGCCAATAAAAAGAGACTGATGGCGACGGCCCGGGCCATATAAATGAACGACAAAATATTTTTCTTGGGCATGCGCTGCCCCAATACCCCAGCAGCATAAGTGCCAAACACGTTGAATAAACCAATCAGTGCCAGTGCATAGCTGGCCACTTGGGGCGACAACCCCTTGTCTTTCAAGTAACTGGGCATGTGCACGCCAATGAACACCACCTGAAACCCGCATACAAAATAGCCTGCCATCAACAACTGAAAGCTGGGGTACTTAAACGCTTCACGCAGCGCTTGTACGATGGTCTGGTCGCGTTTGACAGAGGCTCCGCTGCCCATAAAGCCAGGCTCACGTAGTCCCCACGCCAGCGGAATCATCAAGATGGCTGCAACGCCCAATATCACCAAAGCTTGCTGCCACCCAAAATGACTGATTAAAAAGCCCTCGGTGGGTACCATGAGAAATTGACCGAACGAGCCAGCGGCGGCAGCCACGCCCATGGCCCATGAACGTCGCTCAGCGCTCACATTACGACCAATTACCCCATAAATCACGGCATAAGTCGTGCCGGCTTGTGCCATTCCAATCAGAACCCCACTGGACATTGAAAACAGCAATGGCGTATCAGCATGGGCCATGCCCCAAAGGCCTAGCGCGTATAGCACCGAGCCCATCAAAATGACCTTGAAGGCGCCAAATCTGTCAGCCAACATACCGGCAAAAATGCCAGAAAAGCCCCACACCAAATTTTGAATTGCAATGGCAAACGCAAACGTTTCACGGCTCCAGCCACGCTCCTGAGTCACCGGTTGCAGCCACAGGCCGAATCCGTGGCGTATGCCCATGGAAAGTGTCACGATAAAAGCACCACAGAACAAAAGCTGGGTGATTGATAGGCGAGGGGACAGACTGTTTTGGGTTGGTTGCATGGACGCTAATGTAGCCAAAGCTGCTCTTGAGCGCTCTGACATCGGCGACAGGGTTTACGTGGTCGGTATTTTCAGCTGTTTAAACATACAGTCAAATCAACGCCGGCGGCTACAATGCTTCCCTATGTCTGCCAAACCCACCTCATCCGCCCAGTCTGAATATTCCGAAGGCTCTATCCGTGTGCTCAAGGGCCTGGAGCCCGTCAAACAGCGCCCGGGCATGTACACCCGTACTGATAACCCGCTCCATATCATCCAGGAAGTGTTGGATAACGCAGCCGACGAAGCGCTGGCAGGCCATGGCAAAAAAATCAAAGTCGCCCTGCACGTTGATGGTTCGGTCACCATAGAAGACGATGGCCGCGGTATTCCTTTTGGCATGCATCCGGAAGAAAACGCCCCGGTTATTGAACTGGTGTTCACCCGCCTGCATGCGGGCGGTAAGTTTGACAAGGGTAAGGGCGGCGCTTACAGCTTCTCGGGCGGGTTGCATGGCGTCGGTGTGAGTGTGACCAACGCCTTGGGTAAACGACTGGAGGCCACCAGTTACCGTGAAGGCTCGGTAGCCCGCATTGTGTTTGAAGGCGGTGACGTTACCGAGAGTCTGCAAATTCGCAAAGCGGCTGAGGGCGACCGTAAGACCGGCACTACCGTACGCGCCTGGCCAGACCCCAAGTACTTTGAGTCTTCCGCACTGCCCATGAACGAGCTGGTTCATCTGCTGCGCAGCAAAGCGGTGCTCATGCCCGGCGTGAGCGTAACGCTGGTAAACGAGAAAACCAAGGAAAGCCAGAACTGGCTCTACAAGGGCGGCCTCAAAGACTATTTGATGCAAACGCTGAATGGCGAGCCGGTCATCCCGCTGTTTGATGGCGAAGGCTTTGCCGACGCGCAGAATGACAACTTTGCCGAAGGCGAGGGCGCGACTTGGTGCGTGGCGTTTACTGAAGACGGCCAGCCGGTGCGCGAGAGCTACGTCAACCTGATTCCCACCAGCGCGGGCGGCACCCATGAGAGCGGTCTGCGTGATGGCCTGTTCACCGCGGTCAAGAGTTTCATTGAGCTGCACAGCTTGCTGCCCAAGGGTGTGAAGCTGATGCCGGAAGACGTGTTTGCACGGGCCAGCTATGTGCTGTCCACCAAGGTGCTGGACCCCCAGTTTCAGGGCCAGATCAAAGAGCGGCTGAATTCGCGCGATGCGGTGCGCTTGGTGTCCAGCTTTGTGCGCCCGGCGCTGGAGCTGTGGCTGAACCAGCACGTGGAGTACGGCAAGAAGCTGGCCGAGCTGGCCATCAAAGCTGCGCAAACCCGCCAGAAGGCGGGGCAAAAGGTGGAGAAGCGCAAGAGCAGCGGTGTGGCCGTGCTGCCCGGCAAGCTGACCGATTGCGAAAGCAAAGACATTTTCTACAACGAAGTGTTTTTAGTCGAGGGAGACTCGGCCGGCGGCAGCGCCAAGATGGGCCGCGACAAAGAAAACCAGGCCATATTGCCGCTGCGCGGCAAGGTGCTGAACACCTGGGAAGTAGACCGCGACCGCCTGTTTGCCAACAATGAAATTCACGACATATCGGTCGCCATTGGCGTGGACCCCCACGGCCCCAACGACACCCCCGACATGAGCGGTCTGCGTTACGGCAAGGTGTGCATCTTGAGTGATGCGGACGTGGACGGCTCGCACATTCAGGTGCTGTTGCTCACGCTGTTTTTCCGCCATTTCCCCAAATTGATCGAAACCGGCCATGTGTTTGTGGCCCGTCCACCACTGTTTCGGGTGGATGCGCCTGCACGCGGCAAAAAGCCCGCCAGCAAGGCCTATGCGCTGGACGAAGGTGAACTCACCGCCATCTTGGACAAGCTGCGCAAAGAGGGCGTGCGTGAAGGCGCGTGGAGCATCAGCCGCTTTAAAGGCCTGGGCGAAATGAACGCCGAGCAGCTGTGGGACACCACATTGAACCCCGACACCCGTCGTCTGTTGCCTGTAGAGCTAGGTGCCATCGACTTTAGTGCTACCGAGGCACTCATTACCAAGCTGATGGGCAAAGGTGAGGCTGCAGCCCGGCGTGAGCTGATGGAGCTGCATGGTGATTCGGTGGAGATTGACGTCTGATGCGTTGGCTCGGTCATTGCCTGCAAATTGCTATGAAATTAGTAGCTGCTTGCGCAATATTGACGGGGGCTATAGCCTCATTTGATGTAAAAGCAGAGCTGTGGGGCTATGTGGATGAAAAAGGTGCAGCCCACTTTGCCAGCGAGCGGGTAGATGAGCGGTACGAGATGTTCTCGCGCTCGGGCACCGGTGTTGGCGAGAGCCGGTCGCAAAATGCGCCTGAGGGTTTGCGGCCGGTGGCAGTGCCAACTGCTCCGCCCAAACTGATTGCTTTTTTTGCCATATCGCCGAGTTTCAAGCAAGTGAGCTACCTGCTGCGCGATGCTGCAGCGCTGCACCGTGTCGACTTTGAGCTGCTACAGGCCGTCATCGCCACCGAGTCCGGGTTTGATGCTGCTGCTGTGTCTCCTAAAGGCGCTGTGGGTCTCATGCAATTGATGCCCGACACCGCCAAGCGTTATGGCGTTAGGGCTGACGCAACCGTGTCGATCGAGAAAAAATTAACCGACCCTGGCACTAACATCCGTGCAGGTTCACGCTACTTGAGTGATTTGATCAAACTGTTCGCGGGTAATCTGGAGCTGGCGCTGGCCGCCTACAACGCGGGGGAGGGAGCCGTGCAGCGTGCGGGAAACCAGATTCCCAATTACCGTGAAACCCAGAATTACGTGCGCACGGTCATGCAGCTGTACACCGTGCTCAAACCCCCGGCTGCCGTGGTGGCTTCCCGACAAGCTGGGGCGCCTGTTGCCGTGCATAAATCCCCAGAAATGCGTGGTGGTGCCATTGGCCGCGGCAATATGCTGGCGCCGCTCTCAGTGGCCCATATTGAGCCCACACCAGACTATTGAATTGAACGCAAATGACCGACCAAATAACGCTAGACCTCGCTTCTGAGCCCGCCCCTAGTGGCGACGACCAGCTCAACCTAGCCACTTACGCCCAGCGTGCCTACCTTGAATACGCGCTGTCTGTAGTGAAAGGCCGTGCTTTACCAGATGTGTGCGATGGCCTCAAACCCGTGCAGCGGCGCATTTTGTACAGCATGTCGCGTATGGGGCTGGGGTTTGGCGGGGCTAACGGCAACGCCGGCGCCAAGCCCGTCAAAAGCGCCCGCGTGGTGGGCGATGTGCTGGGCCGCTTTCACCCCCATGGCGACCAGTCGGCGTATGACGCGCTGGTGCGCATGGCGCAAGATTTTTCGCAGCGCTACCCGCTGGTGGACGGCCAGGGCAACTTTGGCTCGCGGGACGGTGATGGCGCTGCGGCCATGCGTTACACCGAGGCACGCTTGGCCAAAATCACCAGTCTTTTGCTGGACGAAATTGACCAAGGCACAGTGGACTTTCAGCCTAACTACGATGGCTCTACAGAAGAACCCTGCCAGTTGCCCGCGCGCCTGCCATTCAGCCTGTTGAACGGTGCCAGTGGCATTGCCGTGGGTCTGGCCACCGAAATCCCCAGCCACAACCTGCGCGAGATTGCCGATGCCTGCGTGGCGTTGATCAAAACGCCCGCCTTGTCAGACGACGAGCTGTACACCCTGGTGCCCGGCCCTGACTACCCCGGTGGCGGCCAGATCATCAGCCCGCCACAAGACATTGCCGATGCCTACCGCACCGGACGCGGTTCGCTCAAAGTGCGCGCCCGATGGAAGATTGAAGACCTGGCCCGTGGCCAATGGCAATTGGTGGTGACTGAGCTGCCGCCCGGCGTGAGTAGCCAGCGCGTGTTGGAAGAAATTGAAGAACTCACCAACCCCAAGGTCAAGGCCGGTAAAAAAGCCCTGAGCCAAGACCAGACCCAACTCAAAGCCAGCGTGTTGAACGTGCTGGACTGCGTGCGCGACGAGTCCAACAAAGACGCCATGGTGCGCCTTGTGTTCGAGCCTAAAACCAGCCGCACCCAGCAGCAAGAACTGATTACCGCGCTCTTGGCCCACACCAGCCTGGAAACCTCGTCACCTATCAACCTGACCATGGTGGGGCTGGACGGGCGGCCCACGCAAAAGTCGCTGCGCCAGATGCTCAATGAGTGGATCAGTTTCCGCCAGATCACGATTGAGAAACGCAGCCGCCACCGCCTGAACAAGGTGCTGGACCGCATCCATATTCTGGAGGGTCGCCAAACGGTTTTGCTCAACATCGACGAGGTGATTGCCATCATCCGCCAGTCGGATGAGCCCAAGGCCGCGCTGATTGCGCGCTTCAATTTGAGCGACCGCCAGGCTGAAGATATTTTGGAAATCCGCCTGCGCCAATTGGCACGGCTGGAAGCGATCAAGATTGAACAAGAGCTGGCCGAGCTGCGCACTGAGCAGGGCAAGCTGGAAGAAATTCTGGGCAGCCCTGCCAGCCTGCGCCGCCTGATGATCAAAGAAATTGAGGCCGATGCCAAAGTGTTTGCCGACGCGCGCCGCACCCTGATTCAAACCGAAAAAAAGGCTGTAGCGGAAGTGAAAGTGGTGGACGAGCCGGTCACCGTGGTGGTTAGCGAAAAAGGCTGGGTGCGCACCCGCACTGGCCATGGCCACGAGGCTTCTACCTTTGCCTTCAAGGCGGGCGATGGGCTTTATGGCACGTTCGAGTGCCGCAGTGTGGACACGCTGCTGGTGTTCGGCTCCAACGGTCGCATTTACTCGGTGGCCGTGTCGCTGCTGCCCGGGGGGCGCGGCGATGGTCAGCCTGTTACTACGCTGATCGAACTGGAAAGCGGCACGCAGTTGCTGTACTACTTTGCAGGGCCTGCAAAAGCCACATTGCTGCTGTCCAGCTCGGGCGGTTACGGCTTTATTGCCAGCGTGGACAACATGATTTCGCGCCAAAAAGCCGGCAAGGCCTTTGTGGGCGTGGGCGAGGGCGAAACCCTGTGCCGCCCGAGCGTGGTGGCTGGTGCGCAAGGCAAAGTCGTGGTGGCAGGCAAAGACGGTCAAACCGCACCTAGCGGCACCGGTGCTCAGTCCACCGTGGTGGCACCCGCCACCCATGTGGCTTGTGCGTCCACGGGCGGACGCATCCTCACGTTTGAAATCACCGAACTCAAGACCATGGAAAAAGGCGGTCGCGGCCTGATGCTGATTGATCTGGATGCCAAAGACACCCTGGCCGGAGCTGCCGCCTACACCCGCAGCATCCGCATCGACGGCATTGGCCGTGGCGGCAAAGAGCGCGACGAAACCCTGGAAATCCGCAGCCTGAACAACGCGCGCGCGGCGCGGGCGCGCAAAGGCAAGGCGGCGGATTTGGGCTTTAAGCCGAATGCGATCACGCGAGTGAACTAGTGAAAATGATGTCGATTCTCCCAAATTGGGAGTAAAATAAATGCGTGTGATTGCGAAAAGTACATTGGTCAATTTTTGGAGCCAACCCGGTCGGGCTGACGCCAAAGGTGCGTTGCAAAGCTGGCATGACGAAGCAATGAAAGCTAATTGGCTAACTCCGCAAAACATCAAGGACCAATACAGCAGTGCCAGCATCTGTGGCAACAACCGTGTGGTGTTCAATATCGCGGGAAACAAGTACCGCTTGGTCGTGGAAATGCAATACCGGGCGGGTATTGCTTGGGTGAAGTTCGTTGGAACCCATGCCCAGTACGACCAAATCAATGTGGAGAGCGTCAATGACTATTAAGCCCATTCGTACCGATGCCGATTTGCAAGCCGCATTCAAGCGGTTGGAGCTGGTGTTCCAGGCACCCGAGGGCTCAGAGCAGGCCGATGAAATGGAAATACTGGTAACGCTCATCGAGGCCTATGAGCGCAAGCACTTCCCGATTGGCCCAGCGGACCCGGTAGAGGCTATCAAATTCAGAATGGAGCAGCAAAACCTCACGCCCAAAGATTTGGAGCTATTTTTGGGCTCCAGCGGCAGGGTGTCTGAAGTGCTCAACCGCAAACGCCGGCTGAGTTTGCAGATGGTGCGCAAGCTGCACGATGGCTTGCATATCCCTTTTGAAAGCCTGTTGTCGGCGGTTTAGCGCGACATTGCACACTGAGAAAACTACAAACGCTATAACTTTAGTAGCTGCTTACGCATATCCCACGGGGGCTGGCAGCACTTTGTAGTGCACACGTCCTAAGGTTGACTCAATCAGGCGGGCGTTGGGTTCGTCGGTGGTTTGGGCCCAGGCTTCTGCGGCTTGCTGGGTTCGTCCAAACTGCATGTGGCGTGCAATCAGGCGTTCCAGCCGCAAGTTGGGATCTACCTCTACGTACCAAATTTCGTCCAGCAGCGC
>JBEGPS010000279.1:0-25177 GCA_041181325.1 Pseudomonadota bacterium | reverse complement strand
CCGACGATGTGGTGCAAACCTACACCCTGCAAGCGGGCCGCGACTGCCCTGCCGTGTCGCTGTATGTCTCGTTTGACGAAGCCACGTTGGAAATCAAAGGCTCCGAGACCAAGCTGGAGCGTGTGCCCATTGCCCACAACCTGCGCCACGACCAGCTCGACGCCGTGGTCACTGAACCGTGGTTGCTAGACAGCGCTTTTGAGCATGAAAAAACCCCACAACCCTTGCCAAGCCTGCGTGAGCAGCTATCATTTTTATACCGGCTGGCCAAAGACCTGAAGAGCAAACGCGAGATTGTTCGCGGCAAACCCGAGACGTTTAACCGCCCGGACTACAACTTCAGGCTGGTCGAAAACCAGGGCCACGAACCTGATGGCAGCGAGACGGTGCTCATCAGCACCCGCCAACGCGGCGCGCCGCTGGACCTGATCGTCGCCGAGGCCATGATTCTGGCCAACAGCACCTGGGGTAGCTGGATGGCCGAACTGGGCGTGCCCGGCATCTACCGCAGCCAGGCCTCTCTGGCCCCCGGCGTCAAAGTGCGCATGGGCACCAAAGCCCTGCCCCACGCCGGCATTGGTGTCAAAAGCTATGCGTGGTCCACCTCGCCCTTGCGCCGATACACCGACTTGGTCAACCAGTGGCAGATCATTGCCTGCGCGCGCCACGGCAAAACGGCGGCGCTGGTGGCCCCATTCAAGCCCAAAGATGCGGACCTGTTCAGCATCATCTCGGCGTTCGATACAGCCTACAGCGCCTACAACGGCTACCAGGGTGCGATGGAACGTTTCTGGACCATGCGGTTTGTGCAGCAGCACGGCATCACCGAGTTGGTGGCCACGGTGTTCAAGGAAAATATGGTGCGCGCTGACGACATGCCACTGGTGCTGCCCGTGATGGGCGCACAGGGCCTGCCGCGCAATGCAGTCGTGCGCGTGAAGCTTGGCGAGATGGACCTCATTACGCTGGACGTGCACGGCACCGTGGTAGAGCGTCTGGACACACCAGTGGAGGGCAACGCGACGACCGGTACAGCGACGCAGACCTCTGACGACGCAGATGATGGCGACGATGTCGCAGGCCCCATTGCCATTGCGGTGGACGTGAACGATAGCCCTGAGGTAGCTGCCCCTTGAACTTTCGTGCCATCACCACACTGCAATGGGCAATTGGCGCGTCCATCGCCGTGCATGCGGTGCTGCTGACGGTGCGTTTTGTCGATCCCGAGGCGTTTAACCGCGTGTTTGAAGACACGCCGTTGGAGGTGATTTTGGTCAACGCCAAAACCATTGAGAAGCCAGACACAAATGCCAAGGCCATTGCCCAGGCGTCATTGGCCGGTGGCGGCGATGCCGAAAAAGGCAGAGCTACCAGCCCGCTGCCGCCCTCCCCCACCGTAGACACCGGCGACGCCATGGAACAAGCCATGAGCGCGCGCAAGCTGCAAAGCATGCAAGACCAGCAAAACCTGCTGCTCTCGCAGGTCAAAAACATGTTGGCCACCATGCCTGCTACCAACCCTCGGGAGAAAGCCCACACCCCCGAGCAAGTGGAGCGTCAGGAGAAACGCAAACAACTCGTCAAGCTACTGGCGGAGATCGAGCGGCGCATCAATATGGAAAATGCGCGGCCCAAAAAGCGCTACATCAGCCCGTCTACGCGCGAAGAAGCTTATGCGGTGTACTACGACCAACTTCGCCGCCGTGTGGAAGACAAAGGTACCGAGAACTTTCCCACCTCAGGCGGTAAAAAGCTTTACGGAGAGCTCACCATGGTCGTCACCGTGGACCACCGCGGTCAAGTGATCGACACCGAAGTGGTACACAGTTCAGGCAACGCCACGCTCGATCGCCGTGCAGCCGTCATCGTTAAATCCGCCGGACCATTTGGTGCGTTCACCGCTGCAATGCGGGCCAAAGCTGACCAAATTTTGGTAGTTTCGCGCTTTAAATTCACCCGCGACGAGACGCTCGAAACCACCTTGAACTCCGGTCCATGAAAGCGTCGATGCGCTTAATGGGACTATGCTTACTGGCATTGCTGGTGCTGCAGCTGTATTTCGTAGGCCGCATTGCCCTGATGACTGTTGTGGCCCCACAGTCCACCGCATTTGAACGCTCGGAGGCTTGGCGCATCGTCACCGAGAAAGGCCGCTTGCCTTGGAGCCAGCAGTGGATGCCGTACGCACAAATCTCAGACAACCTCAAACGCGCCGTAATTGCATCTGAAGACGATGGCTTTAGCAACCACGATGGTGTGGATTGGGATGCACTGGAAAAAGCCTGGGCTAAAAACGCCAAGGCAGAGCAGCGCGCCGAGCAGCGCAAATCAGCGACTACAGCCCCCACCAAGCCGCCCAAAGTGGTGGGCGGCTCTACCATTACCCAACAACTGGCAAAGAACCTGTTTTTGTCGGGTGAGCGCACGCTAGTGCGCAAGGGGCAGGAGTTTGTATTGACGCTGTTGCTGGAGCATTGCTTAAGCAAGCAGCGCATTCTGGAGATTTATCTCAACAGTGTGGAATGGGGTGAAGGGGTGTTTGGTGCCGAGGCGGCGGCGCAGCATTACTTTCGCAAACCCGCGTCCAAGCTGAGTGCGTTTGAGGCAGCCCGGTTGGCGGTGATGTTGCCGCGGCCGAAGTATTTTGAGAAGCTGCCTAATTCAGCTTACTTGACCGGTCGGGCCGGAGTGATTGCCGGACGTATGGGTGATGCACAACTGCCGTGAATGGCCTGTTCAGCGCCGCGAATTCCCCAGCACACTCCAAAATGCACGTAACTTTTTGTGCATTGGCGTCTTCTCGTCGGTGAGTATTTCCAGAAAGTCGGACAACCGCTTGGAGCGGGCAATCGCCAGCAAGATCAGGCACGTAAAAGCCGTAGTGGCCAGAACCCCGTGCAGCATGCGCTCCCAGATTGAGCCTTCACCGAAGGCAATAATGTTCATGCCAAAGTAACCCGTCGTCACCGTGGCAATCAGTCCAATGATCGTAATCACGGTCAATCGCAGTACGGTGTTGGACTGCCGCCGCTGGGAATCGCTATCCAGGTAGTGGCTCATTTCCCGAATTTCATCACGAACCTCTTCATACAGCGCATCGTTACGCAGATGGTTTGAACACATGCGGAATATGGCCTGCAAATGCGGTCGTTCCGAGAGTTCATGAAACCAGTAACGGTGGGTGAAACGCAGGAACGTCTCGAAGTTGGCCCGAATGCGCCGCTTAAACTGCCGTACCAAATCGTCATTGCGAATATTCAGGGCGTTGACGGCCCCGACCAGCACATCTGAAAACACCAGCAGGGACGCCCGATGCAAATGCGCCAGCAAAAAGACCAAAAAATACTGGTGTCTGAATTGCGCCAACACCCCACGCTCGGAGTCTGAGAAGAATGCCGAGGCGTTGTCCCCGACCACGGTAAGTGCGTTGCCGGTGCAGATGAAGCGGGTGTTGGGTCCAACATCGCTGTCGGTCCAGAACCGATCCTGGCAATACAAGCTGTCAAAGTTTCCAATGGTGGGCTCATTGACCGGCAACTGCTCATCAGGATGCAGTGTCGAGGCCAAACCAATGCGAATCCAGTCTTCTTTCGTGAGCGCGCGCGGTTGATCCATAGATAAATACGCCATCACCGGCATGCGGTGGTATTCGATCAGCCGATAGCGCAACTCACCCGGCTCATCCGAGTGGTCGAGTACAAGGGGCCGCAACAGGCTGGCCCAATGTTCTGAAATACAGGGGCTGCGGTGTTGGCAAACAAAGGGGAGGAATTTGTCGCTGCGAGAAGCGTCTGAACACGCAATCACCTCGCCATCTGCACCGATCCACTCGGCAGAGTGGGAGTTATTTACACCATCTCCGTTTTCATCCCAGCCCGATGGGTAGGCCCGCCCAAAGCGAAACAGGATGTCGCGTACGGTGGCCAGCGGCAAATCCCAGGCGCGCACCTCTATGTTGAACTGGACCAGGTCAAGGTCGTCAAAAAAGTAGAGGTCGACATGCACAATGTCGAGCTCGACCGGTTGCTGCCCTGGTCGCAGGGTGACGCGGAGTTTGGCGATGTCCTTGCGGCGGAAGACGTGCAGTGGAGAATCCCCGCCGGTTCGACCGGCAGCTTGGCCTAAGCGGCCTTCGCCGTATAAAAATCGTTGCACATACGGCAAAAAAGACACGAACTCGCGGTAGTGCCGCTCGCGGAACTGGCTCGGATCGTCCGTGAACTCATCATCTATCCGCTTCCACGGATGCGTGTGGGTAGTTTCCTCAAAAGCCTGCCAGTGCTGCGCTTTGGTGGCGCGGTGCGCACGCTGCTCAATTTGCAGTGGCCAGACCAGGCTGGCATGGAACAGCCGCACGTGATGGACGCTAGGATCAGGTTCGATGGAGGTCACTTCATTTGTCCCAGCAGATATTTGTCAGAAATTTTATTCCCATTCTTCTTGCACTCTGTCCTTGAAAATACGGAACTTAACTATGCTGGGCCTCTAGTTCCTATCTGTATCATCGCCCCCATGCTTGCCAAACTGATGGGCTTTTTTTTGCTGGGGCTGATACGCGTACTCACCGGTGCACAAGCCCGTTGGCACGGCTGCCCGCCCAAGGCCGAGCAACGCATCTACTTTGCCAACCACCAAAGCCACGCCGACCTGGTGATGATCTGGGCCGCACTGCCCCACGAGTTGCGCAACGTAACCCGCGCCATCGCAGCCCGTGACTACTGGACCAAATCGCCATTCAAAAAATGGCTCACCTCGGCTGTGTTCAACGTCATCTACGTATCACGCGACCGCGTGGCGGACGAAGACCCGTTGGAGCCACTGCTGGAAGCTCTGGGCAATGGGGACTCCATCATCTTGTTTCCCGAGGGCACGCGGGGTCACTTTGAAGAACCGCAGCCGTTCAAGGCCGGGCTTTACAACCTGGCGCTGAAGTGCCCCAAAGCCGTCCTGGTGCCCGCCTGGATTAACAACGTGCAACACGTTTTGCCCAAGGGCGAAGTGGTGCCCGTGCCCGTGCTGTGCTCGGTCACCTTTGGTGCGCCCATTGCGCTGGGCGATGGCGAAGACCGGCGGGCGTTTCTGGACCGCGCCCGTCTGGCGGTCATGGCATTGCGTGACGTCTGAAACCCAAAACGCACCCCCATGTATTTCTACCTCAAGAACCTCACGCCTACCCAACAGATCGGTGCGCTGTTCATCATTGTGTTTGGTGTGCTACTGCTAGCCAGAATCACCACGTTTGTGCTCTCCATCAATGAGCACGCGGATGACGCGGTGGCCGAGCAGCGCCACCAAAACCTCAAGAGCATCAACGGCGTAATTCGCACTAGCTGGCTGATGGTGCTGGTGTTTTGGGTCGGCTGGATTGCCGGCGATGTGGTGGCGCTGACGCTTTACGGCCTGGTGTCATTTTTTGCGCTGCGCGAGTTTTTGACCCTGTCCCCCACCCGCCGTGGGGACCACCGCAGCTTGGTGCTGGTGTTCTTTGCTGTGCTGCCGATGCAGTACTGGCTGGTCGGCACGGAACACTTTGACCTGTTTGCGGTGTTCATCCCGGTCTATGTATTTTTGGCGCTGCCGCTGGCAAGCGCGCTGGCCAACGATCCGCAGCGCTTTCTGGAGCGCAATGCCAAGCTGCAGTGGGGCATCATGGTGTGCATTTACGGCATGAGCCACGTGCCTGCCCTGCTGATGCTGGACTTTCCGGGTTACGACAACAAAAACGCTTTCATGGTGTTCTTCTTGGTGCTGGTGGTGCAGACCTGCATGGTCACGCAGCACCTGGTCTCTCGCAAACTACAACGCCCGCCCGCAGCCCCTGCCATCAGCCAAAGCTTTAACTGGCCGAGTTGGTGGATTGGCATGCTAGTGGCCAGTGTGTTCGGCGCGCTGCTGGCGGGCATTACGCCCTGGGTGCCGGGCACGGCATTCGCCTTTAGTTTTATCGCTTGCTTTGCCGGATCTATGGGGCACCTGGTGATGAAAGCCCTCAAGCGCGACCGGGGCATTCCCAGCTGGGGCAAGCAGGGCATGTCGGTCACTGGGGCCGGTGGGTTACTGGACCGGGTAGACGCGCTGTGCTTTGCCGCACCAGTATTTTTTCATTCCGCAAGGTGGTATTTTGGCCTCTAGCCCCGGTGTGCCATGCGTAACCAGCTCCTAAATTTATAGCATGAGAATTCTAGGTATTGACCCTGGCTTGCGCACCACTGGCTTTGGCGTAGTGGACGTGCACGGCGCTGACATGGCCTATGTAGCCAGTGGAACCATCAGCACCCAGCACCTGGACACCCACGCTTTGCCCGCGCGCCTGAAAGTGCTGTTTGATGGCATTGGCGAGGTGGTACAGCGCTACCAACCCACCTGTGCGGCGGTAGAAATTGTGTTCGTCAACGTCAACCCGCAGTCCACGCTTCTGTTGGGGCAAGCGCGAGGGGCGCTCATCACTGCCCTGGTCACGCAAAACCTGCCGGTGGCCGAATACACCGCCCTACAAATGAAGCAGGCCGTGGCCGGCCATGGCCGCGCCCAGAAAGAGCAAATTCAGGAGATGGTGCGCCGCTTGCTGTCGCTGCCCGGGCTGCCCGGGCCAGATGCGGCTGATGCACTGGGCCTGGCTATTACCCACGCCACTGCGGGCAAAGCCATGGCGCGCTTGGCAAATGCAGAGGGGCTTGGAGGATTGGATGCCATCACTGGCAAGGTGACCAACACCGCGTCGTACCGCGCAGGGCGCAGCCGCTAGGCTTTGCTACCAGGCGCGCACAGGCTGAGCAAACCCTGCGGGGGCGAGTTTGACGTCGTCAAAGGTCACCACCTCCCAGCACTCCTGGTGGGCCAGCAACTCCCGCAGCAGTTTGTTGTTGAGCGCGTGGCCGGAACGAAACGCCGTGTAGCTGGCAAGCAAGGGCTTGCCCACCAAATACAAGTCGCCCATGGCGTCCAGGATTTTGTGTTTGACGAATTCGTCGTCGTAGCGCAAACCGTCGGCGTTGAGCACTTTGTAGTCGTCCATCACGATGGCGTTGTCCAGTCCGCCACCCAAGGCCAAGCCATTGGCACGCATCATCTCCACGTCTTTGGTAAAGCCAAAGGTGCGGGCCCGCGCAATGTCCCGCGAATACGAGCCCACACTCAAATCAAACTCCACGCTTTGGCCGGTGTTGTCCACCGCAGGGTGTTTGAAGTCAATTTCAAACTGCAGCTTGTAGCCATGAAACGGCTCCAGCCGAGCCCACTTTTCATTGGCCCCACTGCCCTCGCGCACTTCCACAGGCTGGGTCAAACGGATAAAACGCCGAGGGGCGTTTTGCAGCTCAATGCCTGCGCTTTGCAGCAAAAACACAAACGACGCTGCCGAGCCATCCAGGATGGGAATTTCCTCGGCGGTAATGTCCACATACAGGTTGTCCACGCCCAGGCCCGCACAGGCAGACATGAGGTGTTCAACGGTAAGCACTTTGGCACTGCCGACCGACAGGGTGGAGGCCAAGCGGGTATCAGTCACCGCTTCAGCGGAGACACGAATATCCACCGGGTCGGGCAAATCAATGCGACGAAACACGATGCCCGTGTCCGGCGCAGCGGGGCGCAGCGTAATTTCCACGCGCTGGCCGCTGTGCAGGCCTACGCCTACGGCATGGGTCAGGGATTTGAGGGTTCGTTGTTTCAGCACGCGTTGATTTTACCGGGGCGCGATCAATCAGCCTGCTTGCGCAAGAAAGCGGGGATTTCGTAGTCGTCCATGCCACCGCTGGACAACGCATCGACCTTAGCGGCCGCAGAGGTACGGTCACTGGGGCGGCGCCAGACACTTGGCGTAGCCATACTGCCGTAGTCGGTTTGAGTCATGCCACCGGAAATTGGCATATTGATATTGCCCGCTGCCATGGCAGTGATTGTGGGCACATGAAAAGGCACGTTATCGGTACCGGTGCGCAGCACTTGCAGCGGTGGGGCTGTGCGGCGCGCGCCTTGGCGGCTCAAGCCGGTGGCCACCACAGTAACGCGAATTTCTTCGCCCAGGGCGTCATCGTAAGCGGTGCCGTAAATCACGTGCGCATCGGGCGATGCGTAGGCACGAATGGTGTTCATCGCCAGCTTGGACTCTGACAGCTTCAAGGAGCCCTTGGCCGCGGTGATCAGCACCAGCACGCCCTTGGCACCGGACAGGTCAATGCCTTCGAGCAGTGGGCAGGCAACTGCCTGCTCAGCCGCAATGCGCGCGCGGTCAGGTCCGTTGGCCACTGCGGTGCCCATCATGGCTTTGCCGGGCTCGCCCATGACGGTGCGCACGTCTTCAAAGTCGACGTTCACATGGCCAGGCACGTTGATGATTTCGGCAATACCGCCCACGGCGTTTTTCAGCACATCGTTGGCATGCGCAAAGGCCTGGTCTTGGGAGATGTCGTCCCCCAGCACTTCGAGTAATTTTTCATTGAGCACCACGATCAGGGAGTCGACATTGGCTTCGAGTTCGGCCAAGCCAGAATCGGCGTTGCTCATGCGGCGTCCGCCTTCAAAGTCAAACGGCTTGGTCACCACGCCCACGGTCAAGATGCCCATTTCTTTGGCTACGCGCGCAATCACGGGCGCAGCGCCTGTGCCAGTGCCGCCGCCCATGCCGGCGGTGATGAACAACATGTGCGCGCCTTCAATAGCAGCGCGAATGTCGGCTTCGGCCAACTCGGCGGCTTCGCGGCCTTTGTCGGGCTTGCTGCCTGCACCCAAGCCACTGCCACCCAATTGAATGGTCTTGTGCGCTGTGCTGCGAGACAGGGCCTGGGCATCAGTATTGGCGCAAATGAATTCCACGCCGCCCACGGCGGTGGAAATCATGTGCTCCACGGCATTGCCGCCGCCGCCGCCCACACCAATCACTTTGATTTGGGTGCCTTGGTTAAAAGCTTCTTCTTCAATCATTTCGATGGCCATGTTGTGTACTCCTGAGAACTAAATTGATACGGTTATTTGTGAATTCTGTTGGGGTGGGGTGCGGCTATGAAGGCGGACTCCCCCGGGCAAGCCAAAGTCTGTGTTTCATGGTTAAAAATTCCCCACAAACCAGTCTTTGACGGAACCAAACGCTGTCTTCATGGACCCGGCTTTTTGGGCTACCTTATACCCCCTTAACCGGGCCAAACGGGCTTCTTCCAGTAAGCCCATCACGGTAGCCGCACGGGGTTGCGCCACCATGTCGGACAGCGCACCTTTGTACTTGGGTATGCCACGGCGCACGGGCTTCAAGAAGATGTCTTCACCCAGCTCTACCATGCCCGGCATGATGCAACTGCCACCGGTCAACACAATGCCGCTGGACAGCACCTCTTCATAGCCCGACTCGCGCATCACCTGGTTCACCAGGCTGAAAATTTCTTCAATTCGGGGCTCAATCACGCCAGCCAGCGCTTGGCGGCTCAGCATGCGTGGACCACGGTCGCCCAAGCCTGGCACTTCCACTTGGGTTTCTGGGTCTACCAGCAGCTGCTTGGCGTGGCCCGACTCGACTTTGATGTCTTCCGCGTCTTTGGTGGGTGTGCGCAAGGCCATGGCGATATCGCTGGTGATCAAGTCACCCGCGATTGGGATCACGGCAGTATGGCGAATCGCGCCATTGGTAAAGATGGACACGTCAGTGGTGCCCGCGCCGATATCCACCAGTGCAACGCCCAGCTCGCGCTCGTCATCGGTCAGCACCGACAAGCTGCTTGCTAGCGGGTTGAGCATAAGGTGCTCCACCTCCAGGCCACAGCGGCGCACGCACTTGACAATGTTTTCCGCAGCACTTTGCGCGCCGGTCACGATGTGCACTTTGGCTTCCAAGCGGATGCCGCTCATGCCAATGGGCTGGCGAACATCTTGGCCGTCGATGATGAATTCCTGCGGCTCCACCAGCAGCAGCTTCTGGTCACTGGAGATGTTGATGGCCTTGGCAGTTTCCACCACCCGGGACACATCAGCTTGGGTCACTTCACGGTCTTTCACGGCCACCATGCCGCTGCTGTTGATACCGCGAATGTGGCTACCAGTAATGCCGGTATAAACGCGGGTGATTTTGCAGTCGGCCATCAACTCGGCTTCTTTCAAAGCCTGCTGAATACTGGCCACGGTGGCATCGATATTGACCACGACACCGCGCTTCAAACCGTTGCTGGGCGCAATGCCCAAACCTGCCAGCTTCAGCTCTCCGTTGGGCAAGACTTCAGCGACCACCGCCATCACTTTGGCGGTGCCGATGTCGAGCCCTACGACCAGATCTTTGTATTCTTTAGCCATGTTGCACCTACTCTTTTATCTTCATTTTTTTGCGACGTCTGCCACCACGGTGCTCACACCGCGCAGCCGAATGGCGTAACCGTTTTCATGCCGCAAGTCGGCGGATTCAATTGCGCTGGTCTGGCGCCCGTAGCGCGAGGTCACTTGCGTGAGCGTTTTCAAAAAGCGATTCACACGGGCGCTGACTTCGTCAACACCGCCTCGCCCCATCTCGATAGCTGCACCGCTGTCTAGCTGCAACCGCCAACTGCCACCACCGGACACTTCCAACTGGTCAACAGGCAGGTCCACCTTCTCAAACAACGGGGCGACGGTTCGATACATCGCAAGCACCTCGGCCGACTGCCCATCAGGTCCGCTGAGCTTGGGTAAGTTGTCTTGCTCAATTTCGCCCACATTGGCCTCAAACACTTCACCGTAACTGTTGATCAAGCGAACTTCTCCCTCAGCCCCCCAATAAGCCACGGGTTGATGCTCTTGCAGCTCCACGCGCAAGCGGTTCGGGAAGTCTCGGCGCACCACTGCACGGCGCACCCAAGGCAAGGACTCAAATACAGCGCGCACGCGAGCTAAGTCCACGGTAAAAAAAGTACCGCTCAGCCGTGGAGCCACATTGGCATGCACCGTAACGGCGTTGTTGTGGTTCATCTCACCACTGACAGAAATGCCGGCAATATCAAAAATGGCCAAGCGGGACACACCGCGCGTCAATGCCGTAACGCACAAAACGACAAACGCTACGCCCAAGACCCATGTGGCCATGTTCATGAGCTTGACGTCGATGGGCGTTGGCATGGCGGAAGACATATTTTTAGTGCTTTGCGTCCAATGCGGTGTGCGCGAGCAACTGCACGCACAAGTCTTCGTAGCTGGTGCCACAAGCGCTCGCTGACATGGGCACTAAGGAATGCCCAGTCATGCCCGGGGAGGTGTTGATTTCCAGCAAATACGGCTGGCGTGTGGTGGCATCGATCATCACGTCAGCCCGCGCCCAACCGCGGCAGCCCAGCACTTGGTAGGCCTTGCAAACAATGGCGGCAATAGCCTCTTCTTCGCCGGCGGGCAACCCAGCGGGCACCAGGTACTGGGTGGTATCGGTGAAGTATTTGTTTTGGTAGTCGTAATTGCCATCGGGGGCCACGATGCGAATTATCGGCAGTACTCTGGGCTGGTCCGTGGGGCCAAGAACTGGGCAGGTCACTTCATCACCCGCAATAAACTGTTCGCACAGCACTTCCGTATCGTGCAGGGCGGCGGCGGCATAAGCGGCATCGCATTGATCCGGTGACATGACCTTGGTAAAACCAATCGACGAGCCCTCGCGCGCAGGCTTCACAATCATGGGTGCACCCAATGCGGCAAATGCGGCGCGGGTTTGGTCAGCACTGCCAACCTGAAACCAGGCCGGTGTCGGCAGGCCCTCAAAGCGCCAAATGCGCTTGGTCATGACCTTGTCCATGGAAATAGCAGACGCCATCACGCCCGAGCCGGTATACGGTATCCCCAAAAGTTCAAGTGCACCCTGCACCGTGCCATCTTCACCAAAGCGGCCGTGCAGCGCAATAAAACAGCGCTCGAACCCTTCGCGCTTGAGGTCACCCAGGTCGCGTTCTGCGGGGTCAAATGCGTGGGCATCAATGCCTTTGGACAACAGCGCCTTGAGCACGCCCGTGCCGGACATCAAAGACACTTCGCGCTCCGCAGAGGCGCCACCCATGAGCACAGCAACTTTGCCAAATGCAGCACTCACTTTTGAAGTAAATTGACTCATAGCCCCCGTCCCTCTTGCGTAGATAGCTCCGCTTTTTGTAGCAAGTTGACAATTTTTGCAGGCACGCCACCGATCGAACCAGCCCCCATACACACCAGCACGTCGCCAGGTTGCGCACTGTCAATTGCGGTTTGTGGCAGGTCTGCAATGTCATTCACAAAAATAGGCTCCACCTTGCCCGCCACGCGCAAGGCGCGGGCCAGCGAGCGCCCGTCGGCGGCCACGATGGGCGCTTCTCCGGCGGCATACACCTCGCCAAGAAGCACAGCATCGGCACTGCCAATAACTTTGACAAAATCGTCAAAGCAATCGCGGGTACGGGTGTAGCGATGGGGCTGAAAAGCCAGCACCAAGCGACGGCCTGGGAACGCACCGCGGGCCGCAGCCAACGTGGCAGCCATCTCCACCGGGTGGTGGCCGTAGTCGTCGACCAGCGTCACCACACCACCGGGTTTGCCATCGCGGCTGGGCAGTGCCAAATCGCCATATCGCTGGAAACGGCGTCCCACACCCTTGAATTCAGCCAATGCTTTCTGCACTGCAGTGTCTGCCACGTTCAACTCAACCGCCACCGCTATGGCCGATAGTGCATTGAGCACGTTGTGCAGACCGGGTAGGTTCAGCACCACGTCCATATCAGGCAGCACCACACCGTTGCGGCGTTGCACCGTAAAGTGCATTTGGCCGTTGACCGCACGCACATTCACGGCGCGCACTTGGGCGTCTGCATTGAAACCGTAGCTGGTAATTGGGCAAGTCACTTGCTCGCAGATGTCACGCACTGCTGCGTCGTCGGTACACAAAATAGCGGTGCCGTAGAACGGCATGCGGTGCAAAAAGTCGACGAAAGCTTTCTTGAGGCGGCCAAAGTCGTGACCGTAGGTTTCCATATGATCGGCGTCGATATTGGTGACCACGGCCATCACGGGCAGCAGGTTCAAAAACGAGGCATCTGACTCATCGGCCTCCACCACGATGTAGTCGCCACTCCCTAAACGGGCATTGGCACCAGCACTATTAAGTCGACCACCAATGACAAAGGTCGGGTCCAGTCCGGCCTCGGCCAGAACGCTGGCCACCAGGCTGGTGGTGGTGGTCTTGCCATGGGTTCCGGCAATCGCAATGCCTTGCTTAAGGCGCATCAACTCGGCCAACATCAAGGCACGGGGCACGATGGGGATGTGCCTTTCGCGGGCGCGAATCACTTCAGGATTGTCCGACTGCACTGCGGTGGAGGTAACCACCGCATCGGCACCGGCGACGTTGTCAGCCCCGTGACCCACGTAGGTGGTGATACCCAGCGATGCCAAGCGCTTAAGCGTGGCGCTGTCGGACAGATCCGAGCCGGAAATGGCATAACCCAGGTTGCTCAGAATCTCGGCAATGCCGGACATACCTGAGCCGCCGATGCCAACGAAGTGGATGTGATTGATGGCGTGTTTCACGCGAATTCCTTCATAGTGCGAGATCCTCACAAGCGGCCACAACAGCGTCCGTAGCACGTGGTTTTTGCATCTTTTTAGCCGCCAGCCCAAGCTGAACGAGCGTAACGCGCTCTGTTTTTTGTAGCAACTCTGCCAAGCACTCGGGTGTCATTTCGGCCTGCGGCATCAACCAGCCTCCGCCTTGGCTTACCAAAAATTGGGCATTGCGGGTCTGGTGGTCGTCGACCGCAGACGGAAACGGTACAAATATTGCCGCCGCACCTACGGCGGCAATTTCGGTCACAGTGCTCGCGCCGGCGCGGCAAATTACCAGGTCGGCATCGGCAAAGGCCTGGGCAGTGTTATCAATAAACGGGGTCAATGTGGCTTGCACTTGGGCTGCTGCATAGTTGGCGCGCAGTTCGTCAATTTGTTTCTCGCCCGCCTGATGGGTCACCACAGGACGCTGGGCTTCGGGAATTAGCGCCAACGCCTGAGGCACCACAGTGTTGAGCGCACGCGCGCCCAAACTGCCACCCACCACCAGCACCTGTAACCGGCCACTGCGCTGGGCGAACCGCTGCTCAGGCGCGGCCTGCACCAAGAATTCGGCGCGCAAGGGGTTGCCCACCCATTGGCCTTTGGCCAGCACATTCGGGAAGGCAGTAAACACACGTTTTGCCACAGCACTGAGCACTTTGTTGGCCATGCCTGCTACCGAGTTTTGTTCATGCAGCACCAAGGGCTTGCCCAGTAGCACAGACATCAACCCACCAGGGAAGGTGATATAGCCACCCAAGCCCACCACCACATCCGGGCGCACGCGGCGCACCACTTGAATACTCTGCCAGAACGCCTTGGCCAAACGCAGTGGCAGCAACACCAAAGTGCGTAGACCCTTGCCGCGCACACCCGAAAAATCAATCAACTCCAGCGGAAATCCGCGCGAGGGCACCAAGCGGCTTTCCATACTGCCGGGCGTGCCAAGCCAATGCACGCGCCAGCCCTTGTCACGCAGAGCCTGTGCCACGGCCAGGCCAGGAAAGATATGGCCGCCAGTGCCGCCAGCCATGATGAGGGCGCATTTAGCACTCATACGCGGCCCCCATGCATGAGTTGCTGGTTTTCATAGTCAATGCGCAGCACCACCGCAATGGTGATGAGGTTGATCAAAATGGCCGACCCGCCGTAACTCATGAGCGGCAAAGTCAGCCCTTTGGTGGGCAATGCACCCAGATTCACGCCCATATTGATGAACGACTGAAACCCAGTCCATATGCCCACGCCTTGCGCCACTAGCCCGGCAAACACGCGGTCTAAAGCTATGGCTTGTCGACCGATATACATCATGCGGCGGGTCAACCACAGAAACAAGCCGATCACGGTGATCACTCCGACCAGGCCAAACTCTTCGCCAATCACTGCCAGTAAAAAGTCAGTGTGCGCCTCCGGTAGCCAGTGCAATTTTTCAACGCTGCCGCCAAGCCCCACACCAAAGATTTCTCCACGCCCAATGGCAATCAACGAGTGCGACAGCTGGTAACCCTTGCCCAGTGCATGCTTCTCTGTCCACGGGTCCAGGTACGCAAAAATGCGCTCTCGGCGCCAATCGCTCAAGGCAATCATCAAGCCGAAAGCCACCACCAAAACAGTAGCAATCAGGAAAAACATGCGGGCGTTGACGCCACCCAAAAACAAAATACCCATGGCGATCACCGCTATCACCATGAACGCGCCCATGTCCGGCTCGGCCAGCAGCAGCAGACCCACAATGGCCACCGCAAAACCCATGGGCATCACGGCGCGGAAGAATTTCTCCTTCACCTCCATCTTGCGCACCATGTAATCAGCGGCGTACAGCAGCACAGCAAACTTGGCAAGCTCTGAAGGCTGAAAGTTCAAGATGCCCAGCGCAATCCAGCGGCGTGCACCATTGACGCCTTTGCCAATAAACGGCACCAGCACCAAAATCAGCAGCACCAGCGACGCAATGAACAGCCAAGGGGCTACCTTTTCCCAGGTCTGCACAGGCACCTGAAACGCAATCAATGCGGCTACAAATGCCACGCAGATTGACACCACATGGCGCACCAGGAAATGAGTGTGGGTGTAGTTGGAAAACTTGGGGTTGTCGGGCATGGCAATCGAGGCTGAATACACCATCACCACGCCCCACATCAAGAGGGTGACCACGACCCAAACCAAGGGCTGGTCAAAGCTACGCACCTGCGCGGAACGGGGCGTTGCAGAATATGAACCACGGTCGCCCAGACGCACGGGCAACGCAGTGGCGACTGGCGCCATTTTGGACGAGACCCAACCGCTCACAGATTGCAACACGGCGTTCATCCCACGCGCTCCATGTCAACACCAGCATTTCGACCCAAGTCTTTGACCGCTTCAATAAACACCTGAGCCCGGTGCTCGTAGTTGTCGAACATGTCGAAACTGGCGCAAGCTGGCGACATCAGCACCGCATCGCCGGCATGGGCGCGCTGATGCGCCATGGTCACAGCCGAAGCCATGCTGTCGGCATCCAACAATGACACGCCGGTATGCATAAGTGCTTCGCGAATCAGCGGGGCATCGCGGCCAATCAACACCACTGCGCGCACATAACGCGCCACAGGGTCTGCCAAGGGAGCGAAGTCTTGGCCCTTGCCCTCGCCACCCAAAATGACGACTAGTTTGCGGTCCGCCCCTAGCCCTTGCAATGCGGCCACCGTGGCACCCACATTGGTACCTTTGCTGTCGTCAAAAAACTCAACGCTGTTCAAGATGCCGATAGGTTCCACACGGTGAGGCTCGCCCCGGTATTCGCGCAGGCCATACAAAATTGGCCCCAACGCACAACCTGCGGCAGCACACAGCGCCAGTGCGGCAAGTGCGTTGCTGGCGTTGTGACGACCACGGATGCGCAAAGCATCAGCAGGCATCAAGCGCTGAATGTGCAGTTCTTCCACATCGTCTTTGCGCTTCTTACGGGTCTCGTCGGCCTCTAGTGCACGCACCAGCCAGACCATGCCATTGACCTCTTCAAAACCGAAGTCGCCGGGGCACTGAGGCATGTCGCCGCCAAAGGTCATGTGGGCGCGCTCTTGGGGACGCTGCAACTTCACACGCACAGGCGCGGGCAACATCGCCATCACACTGGCGTCATCGCGGTTTAACACCATCAAACCCCGCTGCCCAAAAATGCGCGCCTTGGCTGCGGCATAGGCCTGTGTGCTGCCATGCCAATCCAGATGGTCTTGGGTGATGTTGAGGACGACTGCAGCGGTAGGCTCAAAACCCGCAATGCCATCGAGTTGAAAGCTTGAAAGCTCCAGCACCCACACGTCAGGCAGAGTGTTCGCGTCCAGATGTGTGGAGAGCGTGTCCAACAACGTGGGGCCAATATTGCCTGCCACTGCCGCCGTTTTACCCGCGTGGGCAATCAGCTGACCGGTCAGCGAAGTGACGGTGGTCTTTCCATTGGTGCCGGTAATAGCCAACACCGCAGGGGCGTAGGCCGCAGATGCTTTCAACGATTGCAATGCCATTGCAAACAAACTCAGCTCACCACCGACATAGATGCCCACTGCGCGCGCTGCGTCAAATACGGGGGCAACGACATCCGGGCTTAAACCAGGTGAGCGGTACACGGCACTCAGGTCTTGTCCATCCACCAAGGCGGCATTGAATTCGCCGGCAACAAACCGTACCTGCGACAACTCCGCTTGAAGCACTGCCAGTTGCGGCGGAGCGGAGCGTGTATCGGCAACCGTGACGCACGCGGCCCCAGTTCGTATACACCAACGCGCCATTGCAAGGCCTGATGCACCGAGACCCAAGATCAATATGTTTTGGCCAGCCAATGGGGGCAGCAAGGGCGTCGATGCTTCAGCATCTGCTGCGGCAGTCGTTGCTGTTTCGATTGCTGCAGATGCAGCATGTAAAACGGCCGCTGAGGCCTTCTCAGCTTGGGTTTCTGCAAAAATGTGGGCCACAAAAGCAGCCGCGTCTTTGGCCGCCGTCAGCGTGCTGGGCAAGCCTTTGGCAGTTGCTGCGGGTTGGATGAAATTTTCGGGGGTGTTCATCGCAATTTCAATGTGGACAGACCCACCAGGCACAACAGCATGGTGATGATCCAGAAGCGTACGACTACCTGGGTTTCCTTCCACCCCGTTTTTTCAAAGTGGTGGTGTAAGGGCGCCATCTTGAACAGGCGACGACCTTCACCAAATTTCTTTTTGCTGTATTTGAAATAGCTCACTTGCAGCATGACGGAAAGCGCTTCCACTACAAAGATGCCACCCATGATGGACAACACGACTTCTTGTCGAACAATGACTGCAATCGTGCCCAGTGCACCACCTAACGCCAAGGCACCGACATCGCCCATGAACACTTGCGCAGGATGCGTGTTGAACCATAAGAATGCCAAGCCCGCCCCCGCCATGGCCGCACAAAAAATGAGCAACTCGCCGGAACCAGGGATGTACGGGAAAAACAGGTACTTGGAATACACCGAACTGCCAGTCACATACGCGAACACGCCCAATGCGGAACCCACCATCACCACGGGCATGATGGCCAGGCCGTCCAAGCCATCGGTCAAGTTCACGGCGTTACTGGAACCCACGATAACGAGATAGGTCATCACCATAAAACCCAGCACACCCAAGGGATAGCTCACTTCTTTAAAAAACGGCAATAGCAAGCCGGCTTTGGGGGGCAGGTTCACATCAAAACCTGAACGAACCCAATTAAAGAAGAGTTCAATAACCCTTACGTTGGAACTCTCAGAAATACTGAACACTAAGTACAACGCAGCCAACAGGCCCACCACCGATTGCCAAAAGTATTTTTCGCGTGAGGGCATTCCCTCTGGATCTTTGTGCACCACCTTGCGCCAATCGTCTGCCCAGCCAATAGCACCAAATGCCATGGTGACCAGCAGGACAATCCAAACAAAGCGATTGCTAATATCGCTCCACAGCATCGTAGACACTGCAATAGATATCAAAATCAGCACGCCACCCATGGTAGGTGTGCCGCTTTTGCTCAGATGAGATTCCATGCCATAACCGCGCACGGGCTGCCCGATTTTCAATTCGCGCAAGCGGCGAATGACGTAGGGACCCGCGGCCAAACCAATCAGCAGCGCAGTCATGGCCGCCATCACCGCACGGAATGTCAGGTACTGAAAGACACGGAAAAAACCCAATTCGGGAGACTGTGCCTGCAACCATTGCGCCAAACTCAACAACATCAATGGCCTCCGTCAGAAAAATGGGCCATGACGGACTCCACGACGCGCTCCATGCGCATAAAGCGCGAGCCTTTCACCAGCATGCTTGACACGGCGGGCGTTGTGGCGATTGCCGCAGCGCACAAGTCGTCCATCGATGCAAAATGTTGCGCGCCCGGAAACTCTGCAACCGCACTGCGCGTTGCCGCACCTGTGGCAAAAAAGTATTCAATTCCTTGAGCCTGTGCATAGCGTCCGGCTTCCGCATGGAACGCAGGGCCATGGTCGCCTACTTCACCCATATCCCCCAAGACCAGCATCCGCGGGCTTGGCAGGTCTGCCAGCACGTCAATAGCAGCGCGTACAGAATCAGGATTGGCGTTGTAGGTGTCGTCCACCACAGTGACTTCGCGCCCGGCTGCAATAACCGCCAAGGCCCGTGAGCGCCCCTTCACAGGCACAAAGGCAGTGAGCCCTTGCTCAATAGCGGCAACTGACACACCTGATGCCAAAGCACAGGCAGCGGCTGCCAATGAGTTCTTCACGTTATGGCGCCCCGCAATGGCCAAGCGGTAGTTCAACTCAACGCCCAGACCACGCGCAAGCACTTGCCAAGCACCATGCGCCCATTCAGCTTTGACGCATCCAATATGGGAAGGCAACGCGTTCTGCTCCATAGAGAAGCTGAATGCTTGCCGCGTGGCCGCAATGTCACGCCATAGCGCAGCGTGCGTGTCATCAGAGGGGTAAACCGCTGCGCCATCTGCAGGTAGCGATGCGATGACGTTCCCGTTTTCCTGGGCAACCGCCTCCACCGTGTGCATAAACTCCAAATGCTCACGCTGCGCGTTATTGACCAAGGCCACTGTAGGCTGCGCCATGGCGGCCAATACGGCAATTTCGCCAGGATGGTTCATCCCCAGCTCAACCACGGCCATGCGGTGCGATGCACGCAGGCGCAGCAACGTAAGCGGAACACCGATGTCGTTATTGAGGTTGCCACGGGTCGCGAGTGACGTGCCGTCGGGGCAATACGCATCCAAGATGGAGGCAACCATTTGCGTCACCGTGGTTTTGCCATTGCTGCCCGTCACAGCAATCAAAGGCAGTGCAAATTGTTGGCGCCATCCAGTCGCCAATTGCTGCAAAGCGGTGGAAGTGTTGGCAACTTCGATACGGGCCAATCCAGCAGGGTATTTGTCAAGAGACAGGTCGGCATGGCACACCACCGCCACAGCGCCGCGCTGCTGGGCTTCATGCAAAAAATCGTTGGCATCGTACCGCTCACCTTTGAGCGCGACAAACAAGTCGCCGGGCGCAATCGTGCGGGTATCGGTGTGCACCCGCAAGGGTTGCAGGTCAGCATCACCCACCAGGTGCGCACCTGCAAGCCACTGCGCCGCTTGCGCTAGAGACATCATGACCGTCATATCGCTGCTCCTGCGCCAGACGACCGTAATTGCAAAGCGCGTGCTGCATGGGCAAGGTCTGAAAACTCAGTTTTATGGCCCGCAATTTCTTGGGTTGTTTCGTGGCCTTTGCCCGCCAACAAAATGACGTCATGGACACCCGCCTGCGCCACCGTCTGGGCAATGGCCGCCGCACGGTTTAATTGCACATTGACATCATTGCCCTGCGGCAAGCCCAGCAATATATGGGTGATGATGGCCTCTGGCTTCTCGCTGCGGGGGTTGTCGCTGGTCACGACCACTTTGTCTGCGCCCTTACCCGCGATCGCGCCCATCAGTGGCCGCTTAGAGGCATCACGGTCACCACCGCAACCAAAAATGCACCAGAGCTTTCCATTGCGTTGCTGCGCCATGGGGCGCAAAGCAGCAAGTGACTGGGCCAATGCGTCCGGTGTGTGTGCATAGTCCACTGCGACCAAGGGCACGCCGTCCCCACCTACACATTCCATACGCCCCGGCACTGGCATCAGTTGACTGCACGCTTCAACGGCCTGTTGCAGCGGCACACCTAAACAACGCATAGCACCTATAACCCCGAGCAGATTGGACACGTTGTAGGCACCAATCAAATGCGTACTCAACATGCAAACCGCGTCGCCCTCGACGACCTCCAACTGCAACCCCTGCGCCATGTAATGCACATTGCGCGCATGCAAGCGTGTGGACTGAATTTGGGATACCGGCCATACGTCGAGCCCGCTGTGGCGCAATGTCTCAGCCAGTTCCGCCCCTTTGACATCATCCACATTGATGACGGCAGCGCGCAACCCAGTCCAGCTAAAAAGCTGACTTTTGGCGGCCCAATAGGCTGCCATGCTGCCGTGGTAGTCCAAATGGTCTTGCGTGAAATTGGTAAACACCGCTACGCGTATTTGCACACCGTCCAACCGATGCTCTTCTATGCCAATCGAGGATGCCTCAATGGCGCAGACTTTCAAGCCCATGTCCACAAATTCACGCAATGTTTTTTGCAGCAAGACCGGGTCAGGTGTCGTCAAGCCCGTGGACACCACATGCGGTGGGCAGCCTACGCCCAATGTGCCGATAACACCGCAGGGCAACGCCATGTCGGAAGGCAACGCAGAGAAGGCTTGCGCTAACCACCATGCGGTGGACGTTTTGCCATTGGTGCCAGTGATGGCGACAAGCGACAAATCCTCAGACGGAGAATCAAAGAATTCTGAAGCAATCGCACCCGTGTCCGCTTTGAGCCCTGCGTATGTAGCAAAACCATTGCCATACGGCGTAAAGACCTCTGCACCCACTTTCTCCATGAGGCAGGCACTCGCACCTTGCGCAAGTGCACTTTGCGCAAACTTGCGGCCGTCGGTGGCAGCACCAGGCCAGGCAATGAATCCGTCACCGGGCGCCAGCGCGCGACTATCTGCATGCAATGTACCCTTTACACGCGATTTCAACCACTGCGCGGCTTGGGAAGGCGTGTGAAGTTCAACCATCAGAAACTCTCGTCCACCGCAGTGGCCACAATTTGTGGGCGCACCGCCATATCGGGCTGCACCGCCATCATGCGCAGTGTTTGTTGCACGGTTTCGCTGAACACCGGCGCGGCAACTTCTCCGCCAAAATATTTGCCCGCGCTGGGCTCGTCCAGCATCACGCCCACAATCACACGGGGCTTATCAATCGGGGCCATACCGACGAACCAACTTCGGTATTTGCGGTTGCCATCGGTACCATAGCCTTTGCCGATTTGTTTGTAGGCCGTGCCAGATTTTCCGCCGACCGAATACCCCTGGGTTTGCGCTTTGGGCCCCGTACCGCCAGGGCCTGCTGCCATTTGCAGCATCTTGCGCACTTCAGCAGCAGTAGCCGCCGAAAACACCGAAACGCCCACCGCAGGCTCACTGCTTTTGAGCAACGTGGCGGGAATGATTTGACCGTCGTGGGAAAAGACGGTGTACGAACGTACCATTTGAAACAGTGATGCAGACATGCCGTATCCATAGGACACGGTTGCCTGCTCAATAGGGCGCCAGCTCTTATAGGGGCGCAAGCGACCTGACACCACGCCCGGAAATTCGATCAGTGGCTTTTGCCCAAATCCAGCTTGCGAAAATGCCGACCACATTTCGCTGGCCGGCAGTTGCATCGCAATTTTGGTGGTTCCCACATTGCTGGACACTTGAATGACCTGCTGAACGCTGAGCGCTCCATGCGGGTGAGAGTCTCTAATTGTTGCCCCCGTAATCGTTACCGACCCAGGGGCAGTATCAATAATGGTTTCTGGCTTGACACGCCCCGTATCCAAAGCCAACCCAATCGTAAATGGCTTCATCACCGAACCGGGCTCAAACGTATCCGTCAGCGCGCGGTTGCGCAGTTGCGCACCAGTCAGGTTTTGGCGCTTATCTGGCACATAACTGGGGTAGTTGGCCAGTGCCAGCACCTCGCCAGTGATCGCATCGAGTACCACCACGCTTCCTGCCTGCGCACGATTGGTAAGCACCGCATCACGCAGTTTTTGGAACGCAAAAAACTGAATTTTGCTGTCTATGCTGAGCTGTAAATCGCGCCCCGGCACGGGCTGAACCACCTCACCCACGTTTTCAACAGCCCGCCCCAAACGATCTTTGATCACGTGGCGCATACCCGCGCGCCCGAGTAACGCAGTGTTAAACAGCAACTCTACGCCCTCTTGCCCGTTGTCTTCCACATTGGTAAAGCCAACCACGTGTGCTGCTGATTCGCCCTCGGGGTATTGGCGCTTGTACTCTTTGCGCTGGTAGATGCCCTTGATATTGAGCTCCGCCACTTGCCGGGCAATGTCAGCGTCTACTTGGCGCTTCACCCACACGAACGATTTATCATCATCGCCTAGCTTTTTTGACAGCTCGGCTTGCGACATATCCAACAACTTGGCCAGCTTTTGCAGCTTCACTTTGTCGGCATCCACATCCTCTGGAATGGCCCAAATACTAGGCGCTGGCACGCTCGACGCCAAAATCAAACCATTGCGGTCCAGTATTCGGCCGCGATTCGCTGGCAAGTCCAGCGTGCGCGCAAACCGCACCTCCCCTTGGCGCTGGAAAAAATCATTCGCAAACACTTGGATATAGGCGGCGCGTGCCGCCAACCCACAGAAAGCCAACGCAATGGCTCCCACTACAAATTTACTGCGCCAAACCGGCGTGCGACTCGCCAGCAGTGGGCTTGAGGTGTACTGAATGCTGCGACTGCTCACGGAGCGGTCCTTGCTGGCGCCGAGTTCGATTCAGCGTAAGTCACGTAGGTAGTGATTGCTGGCAGCGCTTGGCGCATCTGCAGCTTTTCACGGGCAATTTTCTCTACCCTGGCAGGGGTGGCTTGTGCACGCTTTTCGACCTGCAGGCGCTCAGACTCTGTTTCTAGCCGCCTGGCCTCAGCACGCGCCTTGTCAAGCTCCGTAAACACTCTGCGTGACTCATATTGCACGCCCACCAAATAGACAGCGCTAGCCACCACGGCCAAGGCCAATACGAGATTAATACGTATCATGTCGCCATCCTCATGGCCACACGCATAATGGCACTGCGAGAGCGAGGATTACCCCGAACCTCTTCGGCGCTGGGCTTGATACGAGCCAATGCCTCCAACTTCATGACCTGCGGTGCTGCAAACGGCATGCGCCGGTCATAGACCTCACGCGAATGCTTGGCAATGAATTGCTTGACGATGCGGTCTTCGAGGGAATGGAAGCTAATGACTGCCAAGCGTCCCCCAGGCTGGAGAACATCCAGACTCGCCTCTAACGCTTGCTGCAACTCCTCAAGCTCGGCGTTGATGAAAATCCGAAAAGCCTGAAATGTGCGCGTTGCAGGGTTCTGGCCCTGCTCGCGGGTTTTGACCGTGTCAGCCACGAGCTGGGCCAGCTCGGTGGTGGTTGAAATTGGCCCCCGCTCCTGTCGGCGAGCAACAATCGCCTTTGCAATTGGCCCAGCAAACCGTTCTTCGCCATATTCACGTATCACCTCCGTGATTTGATTGACTTCTGCAGTAGCAAGCCACTGCGCCACACTTTGCCCACGCGTTGTGTCCATACGCATGTCCAACGGCCCTTCAAACCGAAAACTAAAGCCTCGCTCTGGCGTGTCGATTTGCGGAGAACTCACACCCAAGTCCATCAACAAACCAGACACGCTGGAATTAGGCAACTCACCCAAGTTGGCAAAGCCTTCGTGCCGAATAGAGAAGCGTGTATCGACAATCGATTGCGAATCGGCCACCGCCTGTGGATCTTTGTCGAAGGCAATAAGGCGACCATTGGCAGCCAAGCGCGACAAAATGCGCCGTGAGTGCCCGCCACGCCCGAACGTTGCATCTACGTAAGTTCCGCTATCGGCCAGCGGATATGCAACCATCCCATTGCTGAACAATGCATCAACTGCTTCGTTCAACAATACGGTGGTGTGGGGCCAGGTCGCTTCCACCACTGCAGCCTAAAAAGAAAAGTCTTTAAAGACGTCGGGCATGTCACCCTGCATCGCCTTGGCTTCTTGCGCGTCGTAGGTTGTCTTGTCCCACAACTCGAAGTGATTACCCATACCAAGCAGCATGGTGTCTTTGCTGATGCCCGCAGCCTCACGCAATTCCGGCGACACCAGAACACGGCCGGTTGAATCCATTTCAACGTCCATGGCATTGCCCAAAAAGATGCGCTTCCACCATTGGGCAGACATCGGCAATGCAGCAATTCGCTCTCGGAATTTTTCCCACTCCGGGCGAGGAAAAACCATAAGGCAGCCGTGCGGATGCTTAGTGATGGTGAGTTGACCGTTCGCGGTTGCGCTCAGAACGTCACGATGCCTGGTCGGCACAGAGAGCCGACCTTTTGCATCCAGACTGAGAGACGACGCCCCTTGAAACACGACAAAACACCTTTTTCTTGCAAATTTGCTTGATATTGCAATTTAGAGGCACTTTTCACCACTTAATTGCACTTTTTTGCACTGTATCAGCAAAAGCACAGCTTGCAAGCCGGCTTGCAACAAAAAATTCCAATGAAATC
>JBEGPS010000278.1:0-9004 GCA_041181325.1 Pseudomonadota bacterium | reverse complement strand
CAAATTACCCTGTAGCCGCCGTAGAGTCAGTGCAAGCAGCTATTAAAAGCATAGCGTCTGACGTGCAGTGGTTGATCGTACCGCGTCATCCACAGCGCTTCGACGAGGTGACGCGCTTGTTTGCTGAGGCTGGTTTCAGCATAGTGCGCCGTAGCAATTGGATTGATTCGCCCGCTAGTGCGGATGTGTGGCTAGGCGATTCGCTGGGGGAGATGGCTCTGTACTTTGGCCTGGCCGATGTAGCGCTGCTAGGCGGCAGCTTTGCGCCGCTGGGCGGGCAAAATCTGATCGAGGCCGCTGCCTGCGGCTGCCCCGTGTTCATGGGACCGCACACCTTTAACTTTACGCTGGCGGCTGAGTTATCGGTGGCGGGCGGGGCTGCGTTTGAGGTTTCGGATATGGCACAGGCCGTTAGCAAAGCCCTAGCCTTAGTGCAGTCGCCCGCTGATTTATCCCAGGCCCATGCAAGCGCACTGGCCTTGAATCAAGCCCACCGCGGTGCGGCAGTGCGCACAGCGATAGCGATTCGCCAGTTACTTGGCTAGTTGGGCGTTAACGGGCTGCAGGTCATCGGCTGTTAGCGTGCCCGCCGCTTGGCGCAGCTTCAGGCCACCCAACAGAACGTCATAACGGGCCTTGGCCAGTTTGGCTTTTGTGTCAAACAATTGGCTTTGCGAGTTGAGCACATCAATATTGATGCGTACACCCACTTGGTACCCTAGCTTGTTGGCATCCAACGCGCTTTGGCTGGACGCCTCGGCGGCCTCTAACGCTTTGACCTGGCCCAGGCCCGACTGAACACCGTAGAACGCGGTTCGCGTGCCTTGGGCTACCGTGCGCTTGGTTGCCTCCAGATCAGTGCGGGCTTTGTCTTCTAGTGCCAAGGTTTCTTTGATGCGGTTTTGGATCGAGAAGCCAGCAAACAATGGCAGGTTAAAACTCAAGCCAATGGCAGCTACATTTGCCATGGTGTCCCCGTAAATAACTTTTGGTGTCGTTGCAAGCAAATTATTTTGCGAGCCGCTGTTGCTGTAACTCGCTGTCAGGTCCAATGTGGGCTTGTGTCCTGCTTGGGCTTTAGCAGTTTCCAGCTTGGCAAGGTCCAGCGCTACGATCAACTGTTGAATGGTAGGGTGGTTGGCTTCCGAGTTGCCTACCCATAACTCGACGCTGTTAGGCTCTACGCCGTTTAACAATACCGGCGTGTTCAGCGGCGTAGGAACAGCATTGACCAATCCTGTGAGTTGGTTAAGTGCCAGTGTCTTGACCAACAAATCATTGTCAGCCGCCAGTTCTTGCGCAATGACCAGGTCATATCGGGCCTGTGCTTCGCGTGAATCAGTAATGGTTGACGTACCGACTTCAAAGTTGCGCTTTGCAGAAGCCAATTGTTCCGAAACTGCGGTTTTTTGGCTCTTGACGAAGGCCAGGTTGTCCGTCGATGCCAGCACATCAAAGTAAGTTTGACTCACTTTTACGATCAAATCCTGCTCTGCTTGCTTTAGCTGGGCTTGAGCCAAATCGACCTGCTTTTTCCCCTGCTCATAGCTGGCTGCATTGGCCGGACGGTACAGGGGTTGAGTTGCTGCAAGCGTGACAACCTGTGACCCATAGGAGTAATTTTTGGCGGAGGCGCTCGGCTGCTGTACGTCTTGGTTATTTTGTGTAACTGAAGCGGTCAAACCTATGGTAGGCAACAGGAGCGCCTGGGCCTGATCTGCTTTGGCTAGGTTGGCATCAAATTGCGATTTGGCCGACTGATAAGTCGCATCGAACCCGCGCGCTGCGGTATACAGGTCCACCAGACTCTGGGCGTGCACCGGTAATGCGCCGGCGTACATGGCAACCACCAAGGGAATTGCGCGCAAAGTAAATGAGAAGCTTGAGCGTGACATAGCAGTCTTTCGTGTGAATTCAGTACCGTGGAACCGTGGGGTCCACTTCCGCAGACCAGGCGTTAATGCCGCCCGCAATATTGGCCACATGGGCAAAGCCGTGCGACTCTAAAAACGCCGCCACTTGCATGCTGCGACCACCGTGGTGGCACAGGCAGGCAATGGGCTGCTTGGGGTCTAACTCGCCCAAACGCGGGGGAATGACGCCCATAGGAATAGTGATTAAGTTAAAACGGTTTGCCGTGATGCTTGCGGTTAGCAATTCGTGTGGCTCACGTACATCCAGCACTACGGGCTCGCCATGTTGGCGTGCGGCTTCAAGCCACGTGGGCAGGTCTTTAGGGCGAACTTGGGCAATCATGGCGTTTTCCGAAAAAACTTAAAACTGAAATTTGGACGGCTCGGGGAAGTTTTGCAGGCGCGGTGCGTCGCAATCCCAAGGCTGTGTAGTTCGGAAATCCGTGGTGCTGGTGCGTGTAATAAACGTGGCACACATCACGGGCTCATTGCCCACTACAGCGGCCAAACGCCCACCAACTTTGAGCATCTGCAATAGGGCTTGGGGTACTTCGGTCACCGAGCCGCTGAGCACGATGACATCAAAGCTGCCATCAGCCTCGGTCAGCAGTGCGCCGTCAGCTTGCTTTACTTCCACATTTTGCACGCCAGCGTTACGCAAATTGGTGCGTGCGGTGTTGACCAAATCGGAACTAAGTTCAAGGCTGGTAACTTTGAGTGCACGGTGCGCCAACAGGGCAGTCATGTAGCCAGAGCCGGTGCCGATTTCCAATACGTTTTCATGGGGCTGCACGCCCAAGTCTTGTAATAAGCGTGCTTCCAAGCGGGGCGCCAACATGCACTGGCCATGGCCCAAGGGTAGCTCAATGTCCGCAAAGGCCAAGTCTTTGAAAGCTGCGGGTACAAAAGCCTCACGCTTAACGGTGGACAGCAACTCTAATACCGACAGGTCCAGTACGTTCCAAGGGCGAATTTGTTGTTCGACCATGTTGAAACGGGCTTGTTCAATGTTCATTTTGTATTCCATGGAGTATGTTTTTCTATTGCGGTGAATTTTAAGCGGCGGTGTTTTGCCCCACGCCTAGTTTGCGTTTTGCCCAATGTGCCAGATCGTCCATGTAGCAATAAACCACTGGCACCACCACCAAGGTCAGGAGTGACGATGTAATGACACCACCAATGACGGCTTGACCCATGGGGGCACGCATCTCCGACCCTTCAGTCAGGGCAAAGGCCAACGGCACCATGCCAAAAATCATGGCCAGTGTGGTCATCAAAATGGGGCGCAGGCGCACTTTGGCGGCCATTAACAGAGCCTCGGAACGCTCCATGCCGTCTTCACGCGCACGGATGGCAAAGTCCACCAACAAAATAGCGTTTTTGGTCACCAAGCCCATCAGCATTACTACGCCAATCACAGAGAACATCGATAACGTAGAGTTGAACATCATGAGTGCCAGCACCACGCCAATCAGCGTGAGCGGCAGCGCCGTCATCAAGGCCAATGGCTGTAAAAAGCTTTTGAACTGGCTGGCCAGAATCATGTAGATAAACACCACTGCGAGCACCAATGCAGAGATGGCGTAGCCAAACGCCTCGCCCATGTCTTTGGTGGAGCCGTTGAACTTGTAGCTGTAGCCCGGAGGCAGGTCAATCGCATTCATGGCCTTGGTGATGTCGGCAGACACTTCACCTGCTGAGCGGCCCGAAACGTTGGCACTGATGGCAACTTCGCGGGTCAGGTCACGGCGGTTGATTTGGTTGGAACCAGTACTCTCACGCACCGTCGCTACTTGGTTTAGCCGCACCACGCGAGGGCTGCCATCGGTATTGCTGCCCACGGTAAATGGCAGTTGGCTTAAGTCTTGCGCTGCGTTACGCGCTTCAGGTGCCAGACGCACATTGACGTCGTACGTCTGGTCGTCGGGCGCGCGCCAGTTGCCGACGGTTTGGCCTGCGACTAGCGTACGCAGCGCAGTGCCGATTTGGGCCACACTCAGGCCTAGGTCGGATGCCAGTTCACGCCTCACTTGTACATCCAACGCAGGCTTGTTGGGCTTGACTGTGGAGTCCAAATCTACCAAGCCGGGAATGGTGCGAATCGAGTCCAGCGACACCTGTGTAAGGCGCTGCAACTCGGCGGTGTCCGGCCCTTGAATCGAGAACAACACCTGCTTTTGGCCACCCACCGAATCGAGCAAACCCACATGGGTAACCGTGATGCCGGGCACTTGACTCAGGCGTTGCCTCAGCACTACCGACATTTGGTCCACGCTGAAGGTACGCGCCTTGCGGTCCACCAAGCGGATGTAAATGTTGGCGTACATCTTGCCCTGCGCATTGCCAGTGTTGATGGTGGACAGGGTGTACCTCACCTCAGGGAATTCACGAATGATGGCTTCCACTTGCCGTGCTTTTGCTTCGGTTACTTCCAAAGATGACCCTACCGGAGTATTGAAGCTGAGATTGGTTTCCGAAAAATCTGACTTGGGTACAAACTCGGTACCTAGCAGTGGCACCATAAACAGACTGGTTATGAAAATAACCACCGCCACCACCACTGTGGCTAGCTTGTGGCGCAAAGCCCAGCGCAAAATAGTTTGGTAACCATCGGCCAACGATTCTGTGGCTTGGTCGAACCACCCCGTTACACGGCCAATGGTTTTGTCATACAGGGTCACAGGTGCATGGTGTTTGCCATGCGCTTCGATGCTGGGGTCGTGCCAGATGCTCGACAGCATGGGGTCCAGCGTGAAGCTGACAAACATAGAGATCAGCACTGCTGCCACGATGGTGATACCAAACTCGTGGAAAAATTTTCCAATGATGCCGCCCATAAAGCCAATGGGCATAAACACAGCCACGATAGACAGGGTCGTGGCCAACACGGCCAAGCCAATTTCTTGGGTGCCGTCCAGCGATGCTTGGTACGCCGTTTTGCCCATTTGCACATGGCGCACGATGTTTTCGCGCACCACAATCGCGTCGTCAATCAACAGGCCCACACACAAGCTCAGCGCCATCAAGGTGATCATGTTGATGGTGAAGCCAAACATGTTCATGAATAAGAATGTGCCTATCAGCGCGATGGGCAAGGTCAGGCCGGTAATAACGGTAGAGCGCCATGAGTTCAGGAACAAAAACACAATCAGCACGGTAAGCGCAGCACCTTCTATTAAGGTGCGACGCACGTTTTCTACCGACACGCGAATCTGCCGCGATCCATCGGTAATTTGCTCCAGCCGCACGCCAGGGGGCAGCTGCTTTTGCATCTCTGTCAATGTTTTTATTAAGCCATCCACCACCGCAATGGTGTTTTCGTCTTGCGACTTTTGTACGTTCATCAGCAGGGTGCGCTGGCCGTTGTAAAGCGCCAATGTTTCTACTTCTTGTGCGCCATCGGCAACTCGGGCTACCTGGTCTACGCGCACGGCAGCGCCGCTTTTACGGGCCACAATGATCTTGCCAAAATCTTCGGGGCGCTGCATGCGGGCAGCGATTTGAATTACACGCTCTTGCTCCAGCGAGCGGATGTTGCCCACCGGCAAGTCTTGGTTTTCGTTGCGCACTGCTGACACAACTTGATCGGGCGTGATGCCAAACGACTCTAGTGCTTTGGGATCAAGATAAATATTGATTTCGCGCTTCGTGCCGCCCACCAGGGTGACAGAGCCCACGCCGCGCACATTCTCTAGCTTGCGCTTGAAGTTCTGTTCCGCCCAGTTGGTTAGCTCCACCGGGCTTAGGGCTTTGCCATTGGTACCGGTTGCGTCGGGCAGTACCGCCACAGACCAAATGGCGCGGGCTGATGGGTCAAAGCGCAGCACGCGCGGCTCTTTCACTTCGGTGCGCAATAGCGGTTTGACAGCCGCTACTTTTTCGCGTACGTCGTCTGCGGCTTTGCGCCCGTCAATGTGCAAGCCAAACTCAATGACGACGACACTTTGACCTTCATAGCTGCGTGACGTGACGGCATTGATGCCCGCAATGGAGTTAACGCCTTCTTCAATTTTTTTGGAGACTTCGCTCTCCACAATTTCAGGCGATGCGCCAGGGTAGTCGGCAATCACAACCACTACGGGAAAGTCGATGTTGGGGAACTGGTCGACCTGCAGGCGTTGCAGTGAAAACAAGCCCAGAACCACCAAGGCTAGCATGACCATGGTGGCAAAAACTGGGTTTTGCAGGCTAACGCGTGTAAACCACATTTATTGCGTACCTTGTTTACGTTTGACTTGCGTGCCTTCGCGCACCAGCCCCACTGTGCCACTCAGAATTTCGCTGCCTTCCGCAATGCCGCTCACTGCCACCACGGCTTGCCCCATGGCTTCTCCACGTGCACCCAGGGTCACTGGCGCGTGCACCAGTTGCCCATCTTTAAGCCACTGCACATAAGGTAGTGGCTTATCAGTACGCACTGCGCTCAAGGGAGCAGCCAACGACTCGGCTGTGCCGGTTGCCACGGTGCCTTGGGCAAACAGGCCTTGCCGCAGTCCAGGGTTGCCTGCGATAGACAAATACACCAGCACGGCCCGGCTGCCTGGTACAGCGGTCGGGTTGATGCGAACCACTTTTGCAACGAGGGGTTTGGCTGCGCCCTCAACAGTCAGCTGCGCCTGTTGCCCCACTTTGACGCTCATTGAGTCAGCTGCAGTCAGGCTGGCTTCTAGCTCTAGGCGGCTGGCGTCCACAATTTCTATCACTCTGGCGTCGATGGCTACGCGCTCGCCGGGTTGGGCTAGGCGCTGGGCTACCTGGCCTGAAATGGGGGCACGCAGCACCGTGTCATCCAGTGCTTTCGTAGCCACGTCCACACCTGCTATGGCCGCTTGGTAATTGGCCTGGACCGTGGCCAATGAGGCCTGTGAGGTGTCTAGCGCTGTTTTGGAAATGAAGCCTTGGTCGACCAGCGAGCGGTTGTTGTCAAAGCCACGTTGGGCGATGTCAATTTGCGCTTTGGCACTTTGGGCTTGTTGTTGTGCTTGGCGCACGCGCGCCTGGTATTCGGTGGACTCCACTTTGGCAATAATCTGTCCGGCTTTGACGAAATCACCTTCGCGCACCGATAGGTCCTGCAACTCCCCCGCAACACGGGCTTTTACAAAAGCAGAATTTACGGCTTTCAGAGGGCCGGATATGTCTAATCCTTGCGACATCTGCAGGCGTTTGACAGTTACTACATCGGCGGCCAAAAATTCTAAGCTGGCTTGTTTCTTCAGGGTTGCCTGTTGGGATTCAAGTGCATCTTTAGTCGCCTTACGTGCTGAAAGGGCCCGCAGTACACCGCCACCCAGAGCCACGATCACCGCGGCGATAACGATCCATTTAATCCAGCGTTTCATGTGGGTTGCGTGTAGAAATTAAGAGGTAAGTGTTCGAGGCACCGGGCACAATCCGTGCAGCAAAGTGTCGACCTGCATTGCAATGTACTCAAGTGGGTCTAATTTTGCGTGGGGGTCAGACCATTGACCCGGAGCGTGCTGGGCCATCGATAGAAACAGCATGGGTGCCAATACCAAATAGGCTGCATATTTCATGTCCACATCGCGAAACTCACCGCTTGAAATGCCTCGTTGCAGAATGCGGCGAATCAGTTCGTCACCCGGGCGAATTACTTCAGTGTCGTAAAAATTGGCTAGCTCCGGAAAATTCAGCCCCTCGCTCATCATCAGCTTGGAAATGCCTGATGCTTTGGTGGAGCCTACGCGCTCCCACCAACTGGTCATGCAATAGCGCAGCAATTCCGCGCTGCTGCCTCGGTAATGCTGCAGTTCGTCGCTCCATTCCGAAAATCGGCCCGAGATGTTTTCGCGCACCACTGCTTTAAAAAGTTCTTCTTTGCTAGGGAAGTATAAAAACAAGGTGCCCTTGGACACCCCTGCCAATTTGGCAACTTCTTCTACACGTGTGGCGGCATAACCCTTCTCTACAAATAGCGACAGCGCGGCGGCTAGAAGCTCGCCGGGGCGGGCTTCTTTGCGGCGTTCGCGCTTGGCCCGGACGTGGGCGGCTAATTCGCACAATGTGATGGGGGTCATGAAAATTACTGACTGATTGGTTATTAGTGTAACTTTGTTGATGGCACGTTGTCAATGTATGCAAAACCCTTAGCCACTACTTTGCGGCGTTCTGACCGTAAGATCACAGCATAGGTCTAAGTTAGAGTTGTTATTTAGTACGGAGTTATTGCATGTCAGAAACTTTGCGCACGATCACCCTAGGCGGCGGTTGTTTTTGGTGCACCGAAGCGGTTTTTGTCCAGGTGCGTGGCGTGGTGGATGTGGAATCCGGGTATTGCAATGGCCGAATGCTGCAGCCCAGTTATGAAGACGTGTGTACCGGCACCACCGGCCATAACGAAGTAGTCAAGCTGGTGTATGACCTCTCGCACATCAGTACCCGCGAAATATTGGAAATATTTTTTGTTATTCATGACCCAACCACGCTGAATCGCCAGGGCAACGACGCTGGCACCCAATACCGCAGTGGTGTTTACTATTCGGACGCAGAGCAGCTGTCGGTAGCGCAAGAGGTAATGACAGAAATGAGCGCCAGCGGGTTATATGACCGACCCCTGGTCACAGAGGTGGTGCAGCTGAGCAATTACTGGCCTGCGGAAGACTACCACCAGGATTTTTTTGCACGTAATCCGCACCAGGGTTATTGTGTTTCGGTGGCCGCTCCCAAGGTCGCAAAGTTTCGCAAAACATTCCACCGATTGCAAAAAGGGTAAATTGGACACGCGAGTAGGTTAAATTACAGCGTGATCACCAAATCAAGCCCCCCTTCTATGTTTTCCAAGCTGGCTAACATCATGCGCAGTCCGGCGTCCCGGCGCACACACTCGATTGATACTGAGCAGTCGAAGAACGGTGACCTGGACACAAAAATACTACGTGAGCGCATCGAGTCCAAGCGGCGTGACGATAGCATTCGGCGCAAGGAGTTCACCTATCTGAGACAGATGCTGATCAAGCGTCAGCTGGCCACCGCGGGGCATATTGCGACGTCAACTTTTCAAGGTAGTTCTAGTTTTAATCAGGTTGATCGTCGGCTAATTAACCGAGCAGCAACGGTCAAAAAAATTGATG
>JBEGPS010000277.1:0-5979 GCA_041181325.1 Pseudomonadota bacterium | reverse complement strand
AGGTCAGTCCGGCCAGCAGGCGGTGGGTGAAGTGAATCGCAGTGAGTGCCTGAAAACTGATGGGGTCGCCCTGGCTGCCCAGACCCAGCGGCCGCCACAACTCAAAACCTTGTGCAAAGTTCATGTCGGGCCACCAGCCGCCTTGGCACTGGGGAAATTCGGTGCAGGCCAGCACCGCATAATTGGTGCTGACCCACGCGCCTGAGGCGGCTTGCACCAGCAGCATGGCCAGGGCCGCCCCTACCGCGCTGCGCAGTGCACCAGGCACCACTGCGGGCGAGCTGCCTGCCCCCCGCAGTGAAGCCTGAGCTGCTTGCCACGCCAACAACGCCAGCAGCGCGTATCCACCCAGCAAATGCAGGCTGACAATGGCGGGAAACAGTTTCATGGTGACGGTCAATGCCCCAAACGCACCTTGAATGCACACCCACACCAGCGTGATGATGGGCCACCAGGGGTTGGGCGCGTTTTCAGGCCCGCGCGACTTGCGCGCCAGCCAGGCAGAGACCGTTAGCACCACAATCAGCACGCCCACGCCGGTGGCCAAATAGCGGTGCACCATCTCGATCCACGCTTTGCCATGGGTCACCGGGCCGCTGGGCATGGCGGCCTGCGCAGAAGCAATGTCAGCGTGGGCCGCCAGCGGCGTGGCTTGTCCGTAGCAGCCCGGCCAATCGGGGCATCCCAGGCCGCTGTCGGTCAAACGGGTAAAGGCGCCAAACAGCACCAGGTCAAAGGTCAAAAACAGGGTCGCCAAGGTGAGGGCCTGCATGCGCCCCACCGCGTTGGCACCCCGGTTGCGCATGTACACCCACAGCAGCGGGCCCAACGCCAGCAGCACGCCCGTCAACATGACGCGCAGCAAAGGTGATAAGTCGTACAAAGAAGCTTGCATGGCGGTGGGTGGCTTAGCGGCCTTCTTTGTCCCAAAAGGCAGATGCGCGCAGCAGCCGTTCCAGGTCGCGCTTGACGTTAGGCGCACCGGGTGCGCCCAGTTTTGCAGGGAAACGCATCATCCAGTTGCCAATCGGATCCACTACATACAGGTGGTCTTGCACAGCAGCACCCGCCGCGGGCTGCAGCCATTGGGCCAAATCAGCGGCAGGCAAGCGCAACACAGTAGCGTCTTTCAGGGCGGGCTTGATCGCGTCAGGCACAGGCGTGGCATCGTTGATCAGCCAAACCCAGTCAACGCGGTCTTTGTCTTTGCCCAGGCCTTCGCGCAGTTGGCGTTGCAAGTAGAGGTGCTGGGCGCACGCGTCATCACACGCACCCGAGGACACACTCACCAGCAGCCACTGGTTTTTCAGCGTGCGCAGGTTGATCGGCTTGCCGTCAAGCGTCGTTGCATTCAGGTCGGGCAGCGGGCGCTGCGGATCTATCAGTTCACCAAAATTACGGCGCCCATCCGGGCGAATCACATAGTAGGTGAAGTACGAAGCGATAACGGGTGCCGCACAGACCAGCAACACCATGAACATCTTCCAACGCCCACCGCGTGTGCGGCTCTGCGGATCGTGCGACAGCTGTTCGGGCGAGGGCATGGAGTGCACCGTCAGCCCAAGCGGGTGGTCATCGCGGGGGGTATCACTGGACATGGCGAGAGGATTCCTTAGGACGAGACATCATTAGACGAAAAACTTGAAACCAAAGGTAAAGACCCGCAATCAATGCGGCCAAACCAAACCACTGGAAGGCATAGCCGTAGTGCTTTTCAACACCCAGGTTGACTGCAGGCCATTCGCGCAGCAAGCCTTCTGAGGCAGCGCCGGTTTGCACCAGCGTAATGGGCAGCAAAGCGAGGCCTGTTTCAGCCCGGTATTGTGCCAAGTCGAGATTTTGCCGGATTGCACCGTCCGATGGGCTGCCAGGCTCGTAAAGCTTAGACGGCGGCGGGGCAATACGGCCTTCAATCTCGACCACTCCACCGGGGGTTTGCACCGAGGGCACTTGGTCACGCTGCTCAAAGTTTCGGGGCACCCATCCACGCTGCACAACCATAGCGCCCCCCCCTTCCAGCGCAAAGGGCGTCATAACAAAAAAGCCCACCTTGGCGTTCATCTGCCGGTTGTCCAGATACACGGTGTGCGCAGCAACCCAGGTACCACGCAATGCCGCGCGTTGGTGCACCAAAGCATCCACGTCGGCAGCTTTCAGTAAGTCGATCCCACGTAGCACGGACTGGGCCGCGCGCGTATCCATAGAGGCCTGCAACGCCTCTTTTTGGGCCGCGCGCGACAGCTGCCAGCGTCCCAAATACAACGTGGCAGAGACACCTATTACGGCGGCCAATGTCACCAGCCACCACTTGGTACGGCTATTCACTGGATAATCCCGTTCATGTCATACCTTGTTGTAATTGCTTTTGTCGTCATTTTGGGCAGCCTGGCTGCAGCCTTGTACTTCATGATGCGTGGTGGCGAAAATACGCCATCCAAGTCCAAACGCATGGCGCGTGCGCTGGCGATGCGGGTGGGGTTCTCGATTTTGCTATTTGTTTGCATCTTGATTGCCTGGAAGGCGGGCATCATTCACCCCACGGGCATTCCCCAAGGTACCTAACTAAAAGACCACTGCGTTAAGAAATTTCAACTTCACCAATCAAAAAGGCACCGCGAGCGGTGCCTTTTTGCATCAGGAAAACAGTGCTACAACCAGTACACCAACACGTACAAGCCCAACCACACCACGTCCACAAAGTGCCAGTACCAAGCAGCGCCTTCGAAGCCAAAGTGGCGCTCTGGCGTGAAGTGGCCTTTTTGCAAACGCAAGGTGATAAACAACAACATCAACATACCAACAAACACGTGGAAGCCGTGAAAACCAGTCAACATGAAGAAGGTAGACCCAAACACACCGGAGCTTAATTTCAAGTTGTAGATGGTGTAAGCGTGGTAGTACTCATAACCTTGCACAAACAAGAACGTAACACCCAGCAAAACCGTCATCCACATGAACGAGATGGTTTTGCTGCGATTACCGTCAATCAGTGCGTGATGAGCTATGGTCAAAGTGACGCCCGAAGTCAACAACAGCGCCGTATTGATGGTGGGCAACCAAAATGGGCCCATGGTGGTGAAGGGTTCCACAATGCCACCGGGCGAAGCAGTAGCACCAGCAGCAAGCGAGGGCCACACGGCTTTAAAGTCAGGCCACAGCAATGCATTATCAAGGCTACCCAGAGCGGGCACTGAGTGCGAACGTGCCCACCACAACGCAGTGAAAAACGCACCAAAGAACATCACTTCCGAAAAGATAAACCAGCTCATGCTCCAGCGGAAAGACAGATCAATCTTCAGTCCGTACTGGCCGCCCTGGCTCTCAGAAATAGCGTCACCAAACCACTGGTACAACACACCAAGCCAAAACAGCAAGCCGAAGAACAAGGAGTACTTGCCCCAGTCAGCCCCGTTGACCCATTGGCCAGCACCCAAAATAACAAAAAACAGGCCCAAGGCGGCCATTGCCGGATGGCGCGATGGCCCTGGCACAAAGTAATACGGTGTGGTTCCGTGTGTGGTTGAACTCATTTCAGCTCCATTCCTTCAAAATTCTTTGTAACTGTTGCGCACTAAGACCGCGTCTTATTTGGCAACGACCCAATTCACCAAACTTATTAGCCCCACTACGATCAGCAGAGCTCCAACAATACCCACCAGCACCACGTGCATTGGATTGACTTTAGCCAAGTCATCTTGGTAGCCGGCACGGCTGCGGATACCCAAAAAAGACCAAGCCACCAGCTTCATACTGCGAAACATGGATGCGGGTGCTGCAGTGACAACCTTCGCGCCTTCTTGCTTGTTCACGATCCAGCTCCTACTGCCGTAACCCCTTGCACGCTGGCAACTGGCGCAGGAGGCGTTTTGCCACCTACTTCAAAGAAGGTGTACGACAAGGTAATCGTGCGAACATCTTTCGACAATTTCGGATCAATCACAAACACCACAGGCCACGACTTCTTTTCGCCTGGCTCAAGTGTGTATTGGTTAAAACAAAAGCACTCCAACTTATTGAAATGCGCAGAAGCCTGCTGAGGCGCATAGCTAGGAATAGCCTGCGCCGACATGCGGCGGTTCTGAATGTTCTGAAACTCATACATCACCGTGGTCAGCTCACCGGGGTGCACTTGCACCGAACGCTGCGCTGGCTTGAAATCCCACGGACCACGACTATTGGCATCAAATTCGACAGTAATAGTGCGAGAAGTATCCACCTGCGTGTTGGCAGGCAATGTGGCTTTTTGCCCCGATAAAACCTGCTCACCCAACGCCAGCACGTTGATGCCAGTCATTTCGCAAATGGTTTTATAAATGGGCACCAGCGCATACCCAAAAGCGAACATAGCGACTGTGATGACAGCCAGTTTGCCCACCATACGGGAGTTTTCGCGCGGGATGCTCATGGTTTAGCGGCTCAGAACAATCATCTTGGCCATAAAGCCAATAAAAAACACTGCGGCAATCGAGGCCAGTATCAGCCCCGTGCGCAGGTTTGCTTTCTTTTGCTCAGGCGTTGCCATAGATTAACCAATGACTCGGGTAGCAGTTGAATCCAACTTAGGAGGATTTTCAAAAGTATGGAAAGGTGCAGGAGATGGAATTTCCCACTCCAAGCCTTCTGCAGCTTCCCATGGCTTTTGAGGTGCTTTTTCACCTTTGCCCATCATCGTGGGAATCACGATGAAGAAGATGAAGTACACCTGTGCAAAACCAAATAAGAATGCACCCACCGAAGCCACCGCATTGAAGTCAGCGAACTGCATGGGGTAATCCGCATAACGGCGTGGCATGCCGGCCAAGCCCAAGAAGTGCATGGGGAAGAACGTCACGTTGAAGGAAATGATGGACCACCAAAAGTGAACCTTGCCGCGTGTCTCGTTGTACATCACGCCAGTCCACTTGGGGCTCCAATAGTAATAGCCAGCAAACATGGCATACAAAGAGCCCGCCACCAACACATAGTGAAAGTGGGCTACCACGTAGTAGGTGTCCTGCAACTGAATGTCGATAGGCGCCATGGCCAAGATCAAACCAGTGAAGCCACCCATGGTGAACACGAAGATAAAGCCCACAGCAAACAGCATGGGGGTCTCAAACGTCATGGAACCCTGCCACATGGTGGCAATCCAGTTGAAAATTTTCACCGCAGTAGGCACGGCAATCAGCATGGTGGCGTACATGAAGAACAGCTGACCCGTCACAGGCATACCGGTCGTGAACATGTGATGAGCCCACACAATGAACGACAGGATGGCGATAGACGATGTGGCGTACACCATGGAGGCATAACCAAACAACTTCTTGCGGGCAAATGCGGGCACGATCTGACTGACGATGCCGAAGGCCGGCAAGATCATGATGTACACCTCGGGATGACCAAAGAACCAGAAAATATGCTGGTACATCACGGGGTCACCACCGCCCGCGGGATTAAAGAAGCTGGTACCAAAGTGGCGGTCGGTCAGCGTCATGGTGATCGCGCCAGCCAACACGGGCATCACAGCGATCAGCAAGTAGGCAGTAATCAGCCAAGTCCAAGCGAACATGGGCATTTTCATCAGCGTCATGCCGGGAGCACGCATGTTCAAAATGGTAACGATGATGTTGATCGAGCCCATGATGGACGAAGCACCCAAGATGTGCAGGGCAAAAATGCCTGCATCCATCGAGGGACCCATTTGCAGGGTCAAAGGTGCGTACAACGTCCAGCCAGCAGCAGGAGCGCCACCAGGCATAAAGAACGAACCTGCCAACATACAAGCCGCAGGAATCATCAACCAAAAGCTGAAGTTGTTCATGCGGGCGAAAGCCATGTCAGACGCGCCGATTTGCAATGGGATCATCCAGTTTGCAAAACCGACGAAGGCCGGCATGATGGCGCCAAACACCATGATCAAACCATGCATGGTGGTGAATTGGTTGAACAACTCAGGGTTCACCAATTGCAAACCAGGCTGGAACAGCTCTGCGCGAATCA
>JBEGPS010000276.1:0-9804 GCA_041181325.1 Pseudomonadota bacterium | reverse complement strand
TGTTGCCCGATGCCGATGTGATCGTCAACCCGAATCAGCCGGGCTGCACCTTTGCCAGCAAATCCATTGCGGGTGTGGGGGTGATGTTTTATGTGCTGCTGGCACTGCGCTCGGAACTGCGCACCCGGGGCATCTTCACAGCGACCAACCAGCCCAAGCTGGATACGCTTTTGCCCCTGGTCGCGCTGGGCACCGTGGCCGACGTGGTCAAGCTCGACTCCAACAACCGCCGCTTGGTCGCCCAAGGGTTAAAACGGGTGCGCGCCCTTGTGCAGCCTGCGGGACTAGCTAGCCTTTTTGTAGCAAGCGGGCGCAACGCCAGCACTGCCACCACCTTCGATTTTGGCTTTGCATTGGGCCCACGCATCAACGCCGCAGGCCGCCTGAGCGATATGACGCTAGGCATTGAATGCCTGCTGACGGACGACCCGGGCCGTGCTGACGAGCTGGCCAAAATGCTGGACGGCATCAACCGCGAGCGCCGCGTGATTGAGGGCGACATGCGAGACCAGGCCATGGACATTGTGGATTCACTGTTTGATGAGGGCGATGAGCCGCCGCCAGCTATTTGCGTATTTGACCCTGACTTTCACGAAGGCGTGGTGGGCATCGTGGCATCGCGCATCAAGGACAAGCTGCACCGCCCCACCTTCGTGTTTGCCGCCAGCGCCGCACCGGGCAAGGAGCATGAACTCAAGGGCTCAGGCCGCTCCATTCCCGGCTTTCACCTGCGGGATGCGCTGGACCTGGTGGCCAAGCGCTACCCCGGCGTGCTGCTGCGCTTTGGCGGCCATGCCATGGCAGCGGGTTGCACCATTGCCGAAGAAAACTTCGATACGTTTGAGCAAGGCCTCAACGAGGTCGCCCAAGAGTGGCTAGACGCAGCCACCCTTACCCGCCGTCTGGAAACCGATGGGCCGCTGGATGCCCAATACATGCGGGTTGACTTGGTCGACACCCTGCACAAAGAGGTATGGGGCCAAGGCTTTGCCGCCCCCACCTTCAGCGAAGAAGTGGAAGTGGTGTCGCAGCGCTTGGTGGGTGAAAAACACCTGCAACTCAAACTCAAGCACCAAGGTAACCCGGTGGATGGCATCTGGTTCGGGCACACCGAGCAACTGCCGCCCAAAGTGACGCTGGCGTTCCGGCTAGATGCCGACGAGTGGAATGGGGTGCGCCGGGTGCGGTTTTTGGTGGAAGGCGCAGAGATTTAATGGCGTAAGGCCTGTGCAGCTTTGGGCGCGCAAACTGTTGCACGCTATCTGAAACCCTATTGCGTTTGCCCCATTTTTATACCTACTGAGGAGTTTTCCATGTCCCGTGAAGTCGTCGTCGTCAGCGCAGTGCGCACCGCCATTGGCACCTTTGGTGGCAGCCTGAAAGACATTCCCCCCACCGAGCTGGCAGCCCAAGTCGTGCGCGAGTCTTTGAAGCGCGCCAGCGTGGACGGCAAAGACGTAGGCCATGTGGTGTTCGGCCATGTGGTCAACACCGAACCCAAAGACATGTACCTCTCCCGCGTGGCTGCCATCAACGGCGGCTGCGGCGAAGGCACACCGGCCTTCAACGTGAACCGCCTGTGCGGCTCTGGTTTGCAAGCCATCGTGAGCGCCAGCCAGGCCATCATGCTGGGTGACGCCGACATCGCCATTGGCGGTGGTGCCGAAAACATGAGCCGTGGCCCCTACGCGTCACTGACCAGTCGCTGGGGCGCCCGCATGGGTGACACCAAGATGATCGACATGGTGGTGGGTGCGTTGCACGACCCCTTCCACACCATCCACATGGGTGTGACGGCGGAAAACGTGGCCGCCCAATACGGCATCACCCGTGAAATGCAGGACGCCACTGCGGTAGAGAGCCACAACCGCGCCCAGCGCGCCACTGAGGCCGGCTACTTCAAAACCCAAATCATGCCCGTCATGCTCAAGAGCAAAAAGGGCGATGTGGCCTATGAGACCGACGAACATTTCCGTCCTAATTGCGTCACAGCGGACATGGCAAAGCTCAAGCCCGTGTTTATCAAAGAAAACGGCACCGTGACCGCAGGCAACGCCTCCGGCATCAACGATGCTGCCGCAGCCGTGGTACTGATGGAAAAAAGCGTGGCCCAAGCCCGTGGCCTGAAACCCCTGGCGCGTCTGGTGGCTTACGCCCACACCGGCCTGGACCCCAAAATCATGGGCATGGGCCCCGTATCTGCATCTCGCTTGGCGTTGCAAAAAGCTAACCTAACGACTAACGACATGGACGTGATCGAAGCCAACGAAGCCTTTGCCGCACAAGCCTGCGCCGTGAGCAAAGAACTGGGGCTGGACCCCGCCAAGGTCAACCCCAATGGTTCCGGCATTTCTTTGGGCCACCCTATTGGCGCAACCGGCGCGTTGATCACCGTGAAGGCTTTGTACGAACTGGAACGCATCAACGGCCGCTACGCGCTGGTGACCATGTGCATTGGTGGCGGCCAAGGTATTGCCGCCATTTTTGAGCGCGACCGCTAAGCCGGTTTGGGTGCGCCTTCGGCTTGAAAGTCGTTGGCGCGCAGCGTAATGACCAAGGTATCGCGAAATCCGCCCTCGCCCACCGGCTGAATCGGTGTGGATTCGTGAATCACGCGGGCATCGTCTAACAGCAACAGCGACCAAGGTTCGTTCAACGTAAATCGCTGGCCGTTGGGGCCGTCAGCTTCAAAGACGCGAGTTTCGCCGCCCTTGACGTGGTGTCGGCCCACCATGAACACGGCTACCAAGTCCACCCCATCACGGTGCGCGCCCTCGGGCGTGGGACGGCCAATACCATCGGTGGTGTCAATCCGAAATTGGTGAGCCTCTACAAACCATGGCTGCGGACCTTTAAGGTCCGAGCACACAGCACCCAGCCACTTCAGCAACGACGCCCAGGTGGGTGTATCCACCATGGCGCTTTGCATGGCCTCAAAATGCCGTGCCATACCACCGTGCAAAGCGTTGTATTCCACTGGTTGCCAGTGTGGGCGGTGAGGCATTTGAGCCACAAAGCCTCCATCCACCACGAAGCACGCATGCCGCCTGCGCCGGTAGCGCCCGCCATCGCGCAAATAGGCATCGGCAGGTAAATCGCCCCACAGATGCTGCCAACCGTTCAGGGTAGCCAAGTCAATTTGCGCCCATTGGCATACGCTTGATGCTGACACGATGGCATAACCCTGCGTCTGCAACGTGGGCAAAAGCTCGGTAAGTGCGGCAATGGTGGACGGTGCAAAGGTGTTTGTCATGGCTGGCGATTATCAATGTGCTGTAGTTAATGTAGATGCTGTAACAATCCTGGCATGGAATCTGAAGCAACCACCCTGCGCCACCGCCCTTACGAAGATGTGCAAGCCCTGTTTACTGGCACACTTTTTGTGTCGCTGGGGGTGGTGATGTTTGGATTTTCTGGTTTGCTTACCGGGGGAACCGCCGGGGTGGCTTTTTTAATTCACTACGCTACAGGCTGGAACTTTGGTGCAGTGTTTTTTGTAATTAACCTTCCGTTTTATGGGCTAGCGTACAAGCGCATGGGCAAACGCTTTACCGCTAAAACATTTGCTGCTGTGGGGTTGATGGCCCTACTCAGCAATATAGTGCCTCAGTTAGTGAAGTTTGATGCGCTGCACCCGCTGTTTACCGCCGTATTTGGTGGCCTGCTGATGGGAACGGGCATGTTGATTTTGTTTCGCCACCGTGCCAGCTTGGGCGGACTCAATGTGCTGGTGTTGTATTTGCAAGAGCGCTTTGGTTGGCGCGCTGGCAAGATTCAAATGGCGCTGGACTGCGCCATTGTGCTGGGGGCTTTCGCGGTGACCGATTGGCAGCATATTGCGCTTTCCATTGTGGGAGCCGTGGCTCTCAACCAGACCCTGGCCATTAACCACAGAGCTGGGCGCTACATAGCGATGTAAAGTGCAACATGCACCATCAAACCGCCAACCCTGCCCCTCAGCACCCCCAGCCTGCAACGCTGGCGCCAGAGGACAAAACCCAGCTAAAGCAGCTGCGCGCGCACCGACGTGCCCATCGGCACAAACACCAAGCCCGCATTACCAGCGTCACCGAGCACTTTGAAGCACCCGCCCCCACACGCGGCCAGCGACTGGCTGACACCGTGGCGGCTACGATCGGTTCGTGGCGGTTCATTGCAATCCAAAGCACAGCTATTGCGGTTTGGATTACGGGCAACGTCATCAGTGGCTCTGCCGCGTGGGACCCTTACCCGTTTATTTTGCTCAACCTGCTGCTGTCGTTTCAGGCCGCCTACACCGCACCGGCCATCATGATGAGCCAGAACCGCCAGTCAGAGCTAGACCGCAAACATGCCGAAAACGATTACGAAATCAACGTCAAAGCCGAGCTTGAAATTGAGCTGCTGCACGAAAAAATTGACCTGCTCAAGGAGCAAGAGTTGCTCACACTGACCCAAGCCGTGCGCGACCTGTCTGCCAAACTCGAAGCCATGACCCTAGCGCGCACAGGCCCTGTCGCCTAGGCTACGGACGGGGCGCGGTGCCCACGCTAGGATGCGCCATTGTCCATTGCATCGGAGCCCTGCACCATGTCTCTCGCCCACCTTGTGAACCACCAAATCCGCTTGGCCGCACGCCCAGTAGGCCTGCCCAAAGCCACCGACTGGAGCCACACTTCAGAGCCAGTCGCGGAGCCTGCAGAGGGCGGCGTGACCCTCAAAACCCTGGCACTTAGCCTGGACCCCGCCATGCGCGGCTGGATGAACGAAGGCAAGAGCTACATACCACCCGTTGGCATTGACGAAGTCATGCGTGCGGGTGGTGTGGGTGTGGTGATAGCCAGCAAAAACGCCCACTACGCGGTGGGCGACTTTGTAGGTGCAACATTTGGTGTGCAAGAGTACATCACCATCGGCCAGAATGAAATGAAGCGCAACGGCCTGTTCAAAATCGACCTGCGTGCGGGCACCTTGACCCAGTGGCTCAACGTATTGGGCATGCCCGGCATGACCGGCTACTTTGGCCTGACGGACGTGGGCATGCCCCAAGCCGGTGAGACAGTAGTGGTATCGGGTGCCGCAGGTGCGGTGGGCCAGACCGTGGGCCAAATGGCCAAGATCAGAGGCTGCCGCGTGGTGGGCATAGCCGGTGGGGCGGCCAAATGCGAGTGGGTGGTGAAAGAACTGGGCTTTGACGCCTGCATTGACTACAAGGCCGGGCTTGGTGCCGTGCGTGCGGGCCTGAAGGAACATTGCCCACAAGGTGTCGATATTTATTTTGACAATGTGGGCGGCGAGATATTGGACGTTGTGCTGGCCCGCATCAACCGCAAAGCCCGCATCATCATTTGTGGTGCCATTAGCCAGTACAACAACACAACCGCAATACAGGGCCCCAAGAACTACCTCAGCTTGCTGGTCAACCGTGCGCGCATGGAGGGCATAGTGGTGTTCGACTACGCCGACCGTTACCACCTGGCAGTGGCAGAGATGGCGGGCTACATCAAAGATGGCCGCATGAAAAGCAAGGAAGACGTGGTGGTGGGCCTGCAGACTTTTCCTGAAACATTACTCAAACTATTTAACGGTGAGAACTTTGGCAAGTTGGTGCTGGAAGTGGCAAAGCAGTAAAAGAAATGCCGGGCCTCAACAATTAGACGGAAGCCTGTTCGTCGCCCATACGGCCCGGGGCTCTTTGGGTCAGATCTTCAATCATCAGAAGCCCATAGTGCTGCGCGCAGGCAGGCTTGATGGAGCGCACCAAATCTGCCACCTGCCCCGACAACTCATCGGTAGGGGCATCCACCACCAAAAAGCAGCAGCCTTGTTGGGCCAAATCTGCATACACATGAATCAGATCCAGCTCATAACCAAAGCCAGCCAAGGGGCTGGCCACCAATAATTCTGCGTCCACCAGTGCGGTCATCTCAGCGGCGGTGTAGCGAACCATGCTGGAGTCCATAAAGCCCAAAGCCTTAAGTGCAATGGCTGCCGATTGCAGCGCGTCTGGCGTGTGAAAGGCAATCAGCGTATGCCCCGTGGGCTTAAACACACCGAAAGTGGTTGGGTGGTCAGTTTTATCCATCGCGTCCTCTATTCCGTGGCGTGTATGGTCACGCCGTTCGCATTGGCATTCAGTGCGCTGGAGCACCAAGAACAAGGCAAACAACCGATCAACAAAGGCGCGGTCAATGGGTCAAGCGCACTACAGCGTCTGATGGCTGGAGCCAGATCAAACTCGCTGTGATGCCCACACCCGCCGGATGTGGTGTCGAACTTCGGGATAGACATGGAGCAAAATCACACTGCTCATCCAGCCCGCGAAATAGCACCAGACCGATATAAACCACGTTTCAAACAGCGCGTAAGTCAGCACAGCGCTGGCAAGTGCAACCGCTCCGAATAACCGCACCAAGCGAAAGCTGGAAAGCAAGGGAGACAGACAGGCTCCCAGCAAATAGAGAATCGTTGCAGCCCACACATGGGAGTGACTGAAGTCATAGGCAATATGCTGGCCCGTGATTTTTGCCGTTACCGGATTGCTCACCATGGCTCCGAGGAGAAACATTCCGGCCATGAGACCCGATAACCCAGCTACCGTGATCGCTCTGCGACGCAAGACGACGGGCTCCATCACCACTACAGCCAACGGGATGAACAAGGGCCAGACGACTTGGGAGAATAGCGAATAGGCGTTAACCAGCACAGTACCCGACAGACAAGAAGCCACAGGACTATGACCTAGGAGTTCCAGCCAAATGCCGCCTTCAATAAGCTGCTGAACTCCAAACAACAACGGGATCGTGGCGTAGGGCCACTCCAGCCTGCTCTTGGTGCCTGCCAACGCAAGCCCACCGATGCTTGCCAAACACGCAGCCGATGTAAAACTTGCAGTTGCCGAAAAGCACATGGCCCACAGTAACACGCCCTAGTGGATCACCGGGCTTAAATAATTACTTGGCCGCGTTGGGGAAGAACAGCTGTTCGCCACCAATCTTGTAGAGCGCAATCACACCTTGGCCTGCGCTGGAGGTGACCCAGTCCACGAACTTCTGGCCTTCCACCACCTTGGTCTGCGGGTGCCGGGCGGGGTTGACCAGCATGACGCCGTATTGGTTAAACAAGCGCTTGTCGCCCTCTACCAACACGGCCAAGTCACCCCGGTTTTTGAAATTAAGCCAGGTGCCGCGGTCGGCCAGCACATAGGCCCCGGTGCTGGACGCCATGTTGAGCGCAGGGCCCATGCCGCAGCCGCAGGATTTGTAGCCTGCACCCAGTTTCTCGGCTTTGTCGTCCAGGCCCGCCACTTTCCAAAAGCGCAACTCGGCGGCGTGGGTGCCACTCTTGTCACCACGCGAGATGAAATCGGCGTTAGTGCCAGCCACTTTTTTGAGCGCCTCCACAATGTCGGTACCCTTCGTTTTGGCAGGGTCAGCCTTGGGGCCGATGAGTACAAAGTCGTTGTACATCACCTCAAAACGTTTGACGGCAAAGCCCTCGGCCACCACTTTTTCTTCGGCCACCTGGTCGTGCACAAACAGCACGTCGGCGTCGCCACGGCGGCCGATGTCGATGGCCTGGCCGGTGCCCAGTGCCACCACTTTCACATCAATGCCCGTGGCCTTTTTGAATTCAGGCAACAAGTAGGCAAACAGGCCTGACTGCTCGGTAGACGTGGTGGACGCCACAACGATGGACTGCGCCATGGCGCTGACTGGGATTAACAAGCCTAGTGACACCACTGCAGTTGCTACAAAAAACGTAGCTGCTTGCGCACAGCAGATGAGCGCTAGCGGGCCAAAATGCATAAATTTTTTCATACAAGCTCTCCTCTGACAAAAAGATGGGCGTGGGGGTAGTCGGTTTGCAGCAGGGTGCCGCCAAAGAATTCGTGCACTGGCAAATCGGCAAGAATGCGACCCTGCTCCAGGTACACCACGCGCGTAGCGAGGCGTTTGACCTGGCCCAGGTTGTGGCTGGCAAACACCAGCGTCATGGCGGCATGTTGGCCGGCCATGTCGCCAATCAGTGCCTCGACATCGCGCTTGGCGTGCGGGTCTAGGCTGGCCGTGGGTTCATCCAGAAAAAGTACCTGCGGCGATAGGGCCCACGCACGCGCCAGTGCCACGCGCTGCTGCTGGCCGCCCGAGAGTTTGCGCGCAGGACGGTGCGCCTGATCTGCCAAGCCCACCTTATGCAACGCGTCCAGCGCGTGCAGCTTGGCCTGCTGCCAGGGTGTGCCGCGCAGCCACAGACCCAATGCCACATTGTTTTGTACCGACATGCGCAGTAAGTGGGGCCGCTGGAACAGCATGGCGTGCTGCGCGGCGGCATCCGCCTGGTAACTGCCTGCAGTGGGCTTGAGCAGGCCATGCAGCACGCGCAGCAGCGTGCTTTTGCCGCAGCCGTTCGCTCCCACCAGCGCGACCCGTTCACCCGCCTGAATATGAAGCTGTATGCCCTGCAGCGCGCGCACGCCATGCGCCGCCGAGCCGAACTGCACACCCACATCGGTGGCACGCAATAGTGCGGTTGCGATCGAGGTTGCGGTAGCGCTCACGCCCCCACTCCCAGTTTGGGGATGGGCGCACCACCTTCTTCGCGCTCACGCCATTGGCGAATCAGCCCGGTCAGTGCGTTCAGTACCAACACCACGGCCAGCAGCACCATGCCCAGCCCTAGCGCCAGCGGCAAATCACCCTTGCTGGTCTCCAGCGCAATGGCCGTGGTCATCACGCGGGTAAAGCCGTCAATGTTGCCGCCCACCAGCATGACTGCGCCCACCTCGGAAATAGCACGCCCGAACGACGCGATCACCACCGTAAGCAACGCAAAACGTTCGTCCCACGCCAGCAGCAGGCTGCGCAGCAGCGGGCGCGCACCTAAAGAGGCGAGTTGTTCGCCATACAAATTTTCAGTGTCTTCCACCACCTGGCGGGTCAGCGCAGTAACCACGGGCAACACCAAAATGGTTTGCGCCACCACCATGGCCTTGACGCTGAACAGCCAGCCCAAAAAGCCCAAGGGACCCGAGCGCGACAGCAGCAAATACACCACCAGCCCAACCACCACTGAGGGCACTGCCAAAAAGGTATTGAGCACCGTAAGCACCGCACCCCGCCCCGCAAAACGGGCCACACCCAGCCACGCTCCCAGCACGATGCCTATACAGCAAGCCAGCGCACACGCGGTCGCACTAACGGCCAAAGAACGCCATACGATGGACAGGAGAGTGGGGTCGCAGCTTGCTACGAGCTGCAGCGCTGTGCTCGCGCTCTCGATAAGTGTGGCCATAAGAAAAATTGAAACTTGGGGTATCGTAGCCACCGACTTAATTACCAGCGATATGAAACGCCGTGCATAGGCTCCAGTTCCACTACACCCTCTCCCGCGACAGCAGCCCCGCACTGGTTCGCAACCCACTCATTGACCTGTTGCAGGCGGTGTCGGCACATGGCTCTATTTCGGGCGGTGCGCGTGCTTTGGGCCTGAGCTACCGCCATGTGTGGGGCGAGCTTAAGCGCTGGGAAAACGAGCTGGGCAACGAGCTGCTGGTGTGGGAGAAGGGCCAGTCAGCCCGCCTGACCGAGTTCGCCTCCAAGCTGATGTGGGCCGAGCGCCAGGCCCAGGCCCGGCTGGCCCCTCAAATTGAAGCCCTGCGCAGCGAGCTGGAGCGGGCGTTTGCCGTGGCGTTTGACCCGCAAGCCCATGTGGTCACGCTGTATGCCAGCCACGACGATGCACTGGGCGCACTGCGCGAGCATGCGCTGGCGACTGAGGACGACGCAAAAGTTGGAGTTGCGCAGCTGCATTTGGACACGCGCT
>JBEGPS010000275.1:0-7418 GCA_041181325.1 Pseudomonadota bacterium | reverse complement strand
GGTCTGTGCGTTTTCGCACGTCACATTGCGGCCCCCGAGATGCGGTATTCACCAGCGGGACAGGCCGATCAATTACACCAATAGGGCACGGGGGATACGTTGGCGGCACTGGGTGGCACGCAGCGCCAGCACTGCGTTGCTTCCCCCAAAGGCAAACGAGTTGGACAGCATGGTGCGCGTAGGGAACGATGGGCGGGCGCCATTGGCCACGTAGTCCAAATCGCACTGTGGGTCGGGCTCATCCAGGTGCATGGTGGGCATCAGCACATCACGCTGCATGGCCAAGAACGAAATTACGCACTCCAACACGCCCGCAGCGCCCAACAAGTGGCCATGCAAGGCCTTGGTTGCGCTGACGGGTATGTGCCGAGCCCGCGCACCAAACACGGCCTTGATGGCCTGCGTCTCAGCCACATCGTTGGCCAGTGTGCCTGTGCCATGCGCGTTGATGGCATCCACCTCTTGGGCATGCAACCCAGCGCTGCGCAGCGCGGCCTGCATCGCCAGGGCCTGCCCCTGCGCGCTGGGTTTGGTGATGTGGCTGGGGTCGGTGCACACGCCGTAGCCCAAAATTTCCCCATGGATAGCCGCACCCCGGGCAACTGCGGCGTCCCAAGCCTCTAGCACCAACAAGGCAGCGCCCTCACCCAGCACCATGCCGCTGCGGTTTTTAGAAAACGGTTTGCAAGACGTTGGGGCCATATGCAAATCTGTTTTGGCGACGGTATGCAATGCCTCCCAAGCCTTCATGGAGCCGAACGACAGCGGCGCTTCAGCGCCACCGGCCAGTGCCACATCCAGTGTGCCGCTGGCCACGCGCAGCCACGCCTCGCCAATGGCGATGGCGGAGGACGAACAGGCCGTGGAATACGTCAGGCTGGGGCCGCGCACGCCATGCGCCATTGCCACCCAGGCGGCTGGTGCGTTGTGCATGCCCATCAGCACGGTAAAGGGCTTGATGCGATCCGAATTGTCCCTGTAAAGGCTTTGAAAGCCCTCGTCATTGGACTGAATGCCCCCCATGCCGCAGCCCATAAAGACGCCGGTGCGATCGGGGTCCCGCAAGGGCCCATCGAGTAATGTATCGAAGCGGGCATCAAAGCGGGCATCGGCAATGGCTTGCTGTGCTGCCACCAGCGCCATTTGGCTCACGCGGTCCAGCATGCGCAGCTTGGGGGCGTCAAAATGCGCCGCCCCGTCAAACGCCGCCACTCCGGCAATGGGTGAGCCCAGGCGGTGTGCAAAGGGTGTGTCCAGCACGCGAACCCCGGAATGTCCGTTGTAGCAGCGCGAGAACACTTCAGCGGCCGTGTTACCCAAAGGCGAGACCACCCCCATGCCTGTCACGGCCACCCGTCTCATAGCGACAGTACTGCGCCGGACTCTATTGGGCCGGGTTGGGTTGCACCTGTCTCAGCAGGCGTATTTGCGGCTACCAATTGGTCGATGTAATCCACCACATCACCCAGCGTAGCCAAGGGAACGGCCTCGGGCGGCAATACCAGGTGAAACGTGTCTTCAATGTTGAACAGCAGCTCGGCCGTGCCCAGTGAATCGATGCCCAGGTCTTCCAAAAGCGCGGTACGCGTCAGGGACTCAGGCGGGAGTGCGTAGTCCTTGATCAATATCCGTTGCAGTGTGCTCAGCGTGGTTTCCATCAGTATGACTCCTTGAGGCGGTGGGTTGGGTGTAAGCCGACATTGACGCGGCTAGCGCTTCAAAGTGTGCAAAGTCTTGCGCCTTGCCAGCCCAGCGCGCAGCGTAGGTGAGCAGCGACGGGAAAGTGTGCAGCGTGCGCACAAGCGCAGTTGCAGCCAGGGGTTGCATCGACAGATGGGCGAACACTGCGGCGGTTCTGAGGCGAGGCTGCAGCAGCTTTGCCCACTGCGCGGCATATTCGCGCGCCACTGCGCTTTGCCAGGTGCTTTTTGACGCTGTGGGTAGGTTGCGGCCAGCCACCAAGGCGCGGCTCAGCAGCCAAGCCGACTGCAGCGCCATCGTCATGCCCTCACCAATCATGGGGTGCGCTTCACCGGCGGCGTTACCGACCCGAAATAGGGTGTCGTCTGGGCGCAGGTGCATGCCGGTACTCAGCGGGCCGGCCGCCAGCCAGGGGCCCACGCGCACCGCGCCTTGCAGGGCTTGCCCCACACCATGGCATTGCTGCAACATGGCAAACACAGAAGCGCCTGCGCTGGTGGCGGGGTAGCGCGTGCGTATGGCGTTCAGCCGGTCACGCCGAATGCAACAGGCCAGCGTCGCAAGCCCTTGCGCACCCAGTACCATGCCGCCATAACCGCCTTCCATCAACAGCACAGGCAGAGTTCCTGGGGCGATGTGGGTGTCTTGAAAATGCGCCTTGAAGGCCAACAACTGAGATGCAGCTGGCGGCACCGGTGCGCGCAGGCTGTGTAGCGGTTCCCAGCTGCCATGGGCATCGATCAGCACATCGGCCTGCACGACACACAACTCTTGTGTTGTCACGTCACGCAGACTGCAGCGCCAATTTCCGGTGCCTCCAGCGCTGCCCTTCACGTCCTGTAAAGCCCAGGGCTGCCACAGCGTGACACCGCAAGCCACGGCCTGTGCCAACAGCAGGGTGTCCAGGTCTTCGCGGCCCACTGCGCGGCCATAGGCGTGCTCTGCATCTGCAGCGGGCAACGGTGCACACACACTTTCTTGTCCACGCATCAACACCAGTTGGCGCAGTTCTGGCCCAGCTGCGGCGCGCACCGCGGCGCCCACGCCCAGCGCGTCCAGCAGCGCAAAGCTGCCCGCACCCAGGCATTCCCCACAAACTTTGGCGCGCGGAAAAGTCTGTCGCTCTACCAGCGCTACATTCCAGCCACAGCGGGCCAACATAATGGCGCAGGCAGAACCGGCCACGCCGGCACCCACAATAAGTACATCAAAACGCCTCATAGCCTGTGCTCCAAACGCTGCGCACTGAAGACATGGCTGAACAGCCCGGCCGGGTATTCGCGCAAGCACCAAGTGGGGTTGGCAGCGGGCCACAAATTGCTAATTTCCTGCCCACAGAACCCGGCCTGCACGCTCAGCACCGCGTCTTCACGCGTCACCGCATTCACCCCCAGCGCCCCAACCAGATGGCTGCCAAGCCACGCCACGCCAGCGCGACGCGGCTCACACGCCAACACGCGGTCTGCACTCGATGCAATGTCACGCAACAGCGCGCGCAGCGGTGGGTCTGAAAAATGGTGCAAAAACAAGTTGGCAAGCACCAAGTCCCAGCGCCGAACTGGCGCATGTGCCGGGTCAGACCGCCACAGCGCCACATTGCGCACATCACCCACACAGGCCTGCACTTGCCAGCCCAATGCGCTATAGGCCTTGTGCGTTTCAGGGCTGAGCAGAGGTTGTTGGTCCAGCAGCGTCAGCTCAACTGCCGACCAGTGGGGCTGAAGACCCTTCGCCACACCTAACAACTGACTGCCGTCACCTGCACCCAATTCCAGAATGCGAATGGGACGGTGGGTGGGCCAGTTACCGCGCAAATTACCCAGTGCGCGCAGCAATATGCGCCGCGTGCCCATAGCGCGGTGCACGGTGTGCAAATCTTGCCGAGACCGTTGTGCCGCAGGGTCGTGGGGTGGCAAAGAATCCAATAGCTCTGGCAATACGCAGCGGGCCCTCATCCATCAACCCTGAGAAGTGCACCATGGCAGCTAAAGCCAGCCCCGAACGAAGACAACCACCAGTTGCCGCCTAATGCTTCATCGGCTATGGCCGCTTGCAACACAAAGTAGACAAACGCACTTGAGAGGTTGCCATATTGCTGCAGCATGGCCGCGCTGTAACGCAAGTCCGGCGCATCCAATTGAAACCCACGCTCCAGAGCCATCAACACATCGCGCCCACCGGCATGCAGAATCCAAGCACTCACATCGGCCACACCCAGACCTGCGGGCTTCATGACGCTCTCAAACACCTGTTGCGCAGCGCCAGCGGCAAGTTGCGGCACCGTGCGCGTCAGCACGTTGCGCAATAGTCCTTGACGCTGCTCGAACATGAGCGCAGGTCGCTGTTTCGGGTTGATGAATGACGCACTGCTGAGCCATTCGACTGAGCGGGTGTGTGGTTGGGGTTGCTGTGACAGCACGGCAGCGCCAGCGCCATCGCCAAACAGGCATGCGCTCACCAGCACACCAGGATCGTTGTCCAGGTACATGGCAGCACTGCTAACTTCTACACAGACTGAAAGCACATTCGTACATTGCCCGCTGGCCAGCAGTGTGCGGCCGAGTTGCATGTTTGGCAAGGCTGCGGCGCAGCCTTGCCCCACTAAATCAAAGGCCAGCACGTCGCTGCGTAAACCCAAACCATCCACCACGTAACCAGTAAGCCCCGGACAGAGGTAGCCGGTGCAAGTGCTGACAACAACTGCACCGAAAGCTTCCGGCGGCAGCCCCGCTTGCAACATCGCTGCACGCGCAGCTTGGGTGGCCAACTGCGGCGCATATGTCATAAAGCGTTGATGCAAGGTGTCTGGGTCAATGGCAAACACTTCTTCCAAAGTGTCTACCGCCAAGTAGCGATAGTCGATACCGTTGTCACGCTGCAGAACGCTGCGTGCTACGTAGTGCGCGCGAGAATCAAGGCGGGCAAACCAGTTTGAACGCTCAAAGGCAGTCAGGCACTCCGCTTTAGAGTAACGCGCTGGGGGCGTCGCGATTCCGATTCCAGCAATGAACATGGATTTTTTCGCTCAGGCAATGGTCTTGGGCACAAGGTTAGGCTTTGGAAATGACGTCATCTGTACGCCACTTAACATTGCTGAACTACCGTATCAGCGTGCATGTGTGCCACCCAACGGTGGCACAGCGGGCGAGGCCAGATACTTGGCCAACCCAGGCTGTTGAAGGCACCTTTTGCACCATTCTTTATCCTTATGAGCCGATCGCTTCAACGGTCATTCAACGCCATGGCACGGATGGCGCTTCGCACTGGATCCAGGGCGATTAAGTTGGCCTTGAAGTCAGCCAAAAGAACGCGAAAGCCCAGCACCTTCAAACCCAAATCAGCTCTACCTGCATCTGCCGCAGCTGCCACGGCGAATGCAGGGCAATGGACCGCGGGCATCGCAACCAGCGTCCATGGGGCTATGCGTTACAGGCTTTACACACCACCGGGATTGCGTCCGAGCGAGCAACTGCCGTTGGTGGTGATGCTGCATGGCTGTACCCAAGATGCACAAGCGCTGGCAAGCGTTAGCAAAATGAACCGACTGGCGCAACGTGAACGATTCCTGGTGCTGTACCCGGAACAAGACCGCCTCTCTAACCTGCAAAACTGCTGGAACTGGTACGACACGCGGGCTGGCCGCGCGCAGCGAGAGGCGGACTTAGTAGCGGCTACTGTGGGGCATATTTGTCAAACACACAGGGGGGACCATCGCCGCGTAGCCTTGGTCGGCCTATCTGCAGGCGCCAGTTTGGCAAGCTTGCTGGCAGTTCGCCAGCCCGAGCGCTTCTCGGCAGTGGTGATGCATTCCGGCGTTGCGCCGGGTTTGGCCACATCAACAGCCACTGCGCTGGCGGCAATGCGTGGACGCCGGTCGGCTGTGCCACTCAAACCACTTGCCACAGGCATGCACCTGCCCGCACTGTTGGTCATTCAGGGAACTGCGGACCCCATCGTGGCACCTGGCAACGCCTCCCAAGCTGCACAGCTGTGGGCAGACCGCGAAGGCGCACGCGCTGGTTTGCCACGGGAGTTGCAACGTGGCAAGCGCTACCCCGCCACGGTCACAGATTACCGCTGCGCAGACCGGCTTGTGGCCACGCTGTGCTTGGTCAATGGATTGGGCCACGCCTGGAGCGGCGGAGCACCAGGCGTGGCCTACAGCGACGCCAAGGGTCCGGACGCCTCACGCATGGCGTGGTCTTTTATACAAAAGCAATTTAGCGCGGGTCAGTTGCTTAGCGCAAGCCAAAGAATGACAAGACCGCGATCACGATGACGACCAAGCCGACGATGTAGACGATGTTGTTCATAGCTGCAATTAAAGCGTTGATGTTTCTGACGCCCGGGTGCCGTAGTAGGTGTGAATTCCCTTGGCCCAAGTTTGATCTGACATGTTGGGCCAGTGGTCTTTGTCAAATCCTGGAGCGTCCTCTAAGCGGTATTTAGACACATCCAATGTGAAACGCTTTTTGTCCGTATCCAGGGTGAGCGCTTCCCATGGCACAGCGAACAACTTTTCGCCCATGCCGAGCAGCCCACCGAACGACAACACGGCGTAACAAATGCGGCCAGCGGGCACGTCGAGCATGATCTCTTTGATGTCACCGAGATCTTCGCCTTGGCGGTTGTACACGTCATTTCCGATCAATGTTTCTGCACCCATGAGTCGCGGACCTGGGCCACTGGTGTCGGTTGCTGCGTACATGCCGAGGCTGTCTTGTTCTACATAGTTCATAAAGCGTCCTTTGGGTTGAATTAGGGATGTGCAAAAGCGAGTCTGTTGAAGACTCACACCCAGATTAACCACAGCAACGCGGCCCGTCGGTGTGTTTGCAAACCCAATCAACACCCAGTTTGATCAGCAAGGCAAAATTGAATGCCAAATAGCCTTGTAGCGCCCATGAAATATGCGTAAGCAGCTATCTATTTAATAGCAAAATTACGTGGTGAATGTGCTGAAGGTGCTGCACAGCGAATAGTGCCTAGGCCTTTTCAACGTGTCTGGCAAAGTTGTTCAAAATGGCCTGCCACCCTTGGCGCTGCTGCTCCACAGGGTGCTGGGTTTCGGCATCGAAGGTGACCCGCACCGTCACCCCGTCTGCGCCTTGGACAAATTCCACCGCGCCGGTGCGATCCCCAAAGGCATAACCGATGTGCGCGTGCGGCACCACCTTGGTGTAGGTGCCCTCAAAGTCAAACCCAAAGCTACCGTCTTTGGCCTCCATACGCGACGAAAAAATGCCACCCACCCGCAAATCAACGCTGGCCTTGGTGGTGTGCCAATCGTCCGACGCAGCATTCCACTGCACGATGTCCGCTGGCGTGGTGTAAGCACTCCAGACCTTGGTGATGGGGGCTTTGATGAGGGTTTCGACGGTGATTTGCATGGGTGACTCCGTGGCGATTATGAATATGGCCCTGATAAAAATTCAGGACGGTTCAAATATATTCGCAGAAATCCACTGGTGCAAAAGAATCGATGGGGTGGGGCTGAAAGCTGACATACGAGGCGCTCCGAAGCAGTCACTCAAATGGAAGGTTATACGACTGCAGGCGCATCCCCAACAGCCAGAACGTCGATCAGTTTCTTGGCTTGTGGACGAGTCCGTATCCGAGCGGCTAGGCGGCATCTGCGGACGCAGCAAAGAGGTCTTCAACTTTCTTGAACTTCTCAAGCCATTTCGCCTTCTCGTCCGGGTTGTCCGAGTAGTTCT
>JBEGPS010000274.1:0-9863 GCA_041181325.1 Pseudomonadota bacterium | reverse complement strand
GATTTCATTTGCTTGAGCATAGGACCGGCTACAGCGTCCATACCACCGAAGAACACCACATCAGGCTTCTTGCCTTTGATGGTGGTCAGGATGGAGTTGAAGTCAGTAGCTTTGTCTGTGGTGAACTCTTTAGCAACCACTTTACCGCCAGCAGCTTCAACTGCTTTCGTGAACTCTTCAGCAACGCCTTGGCCGTAAGCAGTACGGTCATCAATCACAGCAATAGACTTGCCTTTGAGTGTGCCCACTGCATACTTACCCAATGTGCCGCCCAATTGCGCATCATCAGCCACCAAACGGAAGGCTGTTTTGAAGCCTTGGCGTGTGTACTTGGGGTTGGTGGCAGATGGTGATACCTGAGGGATACCAGCGTCGCTATAAATTTTTGAAGCGGGGATGGTAGTACCTGAGTTCAAGTGACCCACAACGCCAGCGACCTTCGCGTCAACCAATTTCTGAGCGACAGCAGTGCCTTGCTTTGGATCGGCAGCATCATCTTCAGCCATCAGTTCCAAAGTAACCTTTTTACCGTCGATCATCACACCAGCGGCGTTCAGTTCTTCGATGGCCATGCGTGCGCCGTTTTCATTGTCTTTACCAAGGTGGGCAATAGCGCCACTGGTAGGGCCAACGTGTCCAATTTTTACAACTGCGCCAGCGGCGGCAGCGGGAGCAGCGGCGGGAGCAGCAGCTTCTTCTTTTTTACCGCAAGCCACTAACAAAACTGCAGCAGCCAAAACGGTCAAAGTACTTTTCACTTTGAATTGCATAAAAACTCCAAAAATAAAACAAAAATAAACAGCGTGAATTAATTTATTCCACACCCAGGAAGATACCCGAATTTGCGCAGCAAGCCCATAGGGATGTTACTAAGCAGACTAAGCTTACACGCACAGTACGTGCCAACATGTGTCAAAAGTCTCAACTGGCGTTGTTGCGAAGCTCTAAATCATGACGCACGATGGTGTAACCCAAGCGGGTGTAATGCCGCCAGCGTTCGCGGGCAAGTGCACGGTCGTCATCTCGCGTGCTCACCACTTCGATAACACGCTCAAACTGGGCAAAATCATTTGGAAATACATCTCCAATATTCACCAAAACAGCGCACGGTGCACTGTCTTTGGACTTCTTGGGTGTATCCAGCGTAAACACAACTGCTGATCGTTTTGCAGCGGAATCGCTGCTATCCGGGCCAGCATGTGACACAAAATCTGTGGGGGAAACGCCCCACAAAGCCACGTCAAGTTGCGCGAGCTTTTCGGCTTCTGCCACGACCATAGTGCGCTTGCCGCTTCTATTGAAAATCGTGCGCAGCAACCGCGCCGCGTAGGCAACTTTATCGGGCGCCCCAAAATGAAATGCAACCTCTGTCACTTGGCGTGTGCCATTAAGTACTCGATCAACAAACCCACGGGACGACCTGTGGCTCCCTTGGCTGCTCCGCTTTTCCATGCGGTTCCTGCAATGTCTAAATGTGCCCATGCAAACTGGTTGGCAAAGCGTTGCAAGAATTTTGCGGCAGTAATTGCGCCACCAGCCCGACCGCCCACATTGGCGACATCGGCAAAGTTGCTTTTCAAGGAGTCAGCGTAGTCTTCATCCAAGGGCATACGCCAGCAAAGATCTCCGGCGCTTTGTCCGGATTGGAACAAGGCATTGGCCAGTGCATCTTCCTTGGCAAACAACCCGCTGCGGATGGCGCCAAGAGCCACAACGCATGCACCAGTAAGCGTAGCTATGTCGATTACGGCTGCAGGCTTAAATTGTTGAGCATAGGTGAGTGCGTCGCATAGCACCAAGCGCCCCTCGGCATCGGTATTCAGTATTTCAATCGTCTGCCCGCTCATACTAGTGACCACGTCACCTGGCTTGACCGCACGTCCATTGATCAGGTTTTCGCACGATGGGATGAGCCCAATCACATTAATTGCCGGCTTGAGCAATGCCAATGAACGGAACACGCCCAGCACACTGGCTGCGCCGGACATATCGAACTTCATCTCGTCCATTTCAGCAGCGGGCTTGATAGAAATACCGCCGCTGTCAAAGGTGATGCCTTTGCCCACCAAAACCGTAGGCGCTTGCGTCTTGGCTGCGCCGTTGTAGTGCAACACGATAAATCGCAGGGGTTCGTCAGAACCCTGTGCTACTGCCATGAACGATCCCATGCCCAATTTGGCCACTTCTTTAGGGCCCAATATTTCGCAATTGAATTTAGCTTGCTTTGTTAGCGCCTGTGCAGCTTTAGCCAAGTGCGTGGGCGTGGAGTGATTAGCAGGACGATTAGCCCACTCTTTGGCAACCTCAACCCCAGCAACCGTAGCCACTGCACGCGCAAAGGTGGTCTGCAACTCTGCTGCATTGGTGGCGGCCAACAGCACTTTCTGCAAAACACGACCTTCAGGTTTGGATTTTGTAGTGGTGTAGGTGTAGGTTGCATCGGCAACAGATAAGACCGCCGCGCGCGCCGCCTCGTCCAGTGCGGTGTTCGCGAAACATAGGGTCAGCTTCTTTAAGGAGGCAGATTTAACCAAAGCCAGAGCTGATGCAACGGCCGTACGCACTTGCTTTGCCCCACCCTCGCCCACGCCAGCTAACACCACGCGCACGGCATTGGCTTGCGTTGGACGATAGAGCACGAGTGTCTTGCCAACCATGGGGGCAAAGTCGCCAGACTTTGTGGCCTGAGCAATCAGCGCAGACAAATCATCTTTGGCAGGCTTGAACCCGTCGGCCACCAAAATAACCAATGCATCACATTTTTCGTCAGCGACGCCGACCAACCCCAGGGGCTTGAGTTCAAAGTTCATAATTCAGACTTTCCTTTGTTCACCATGTTATTCCATTCATCCATTCGCAAAGAACTTGCGCGCACTTTCGGCGCCACGCTAGTGGTGTTGGTGACCGTAGTGATGACCATGACGCTCATCCGCACGGTCGGCGAGGCTTCACGCGGCACTTTCAACCCGACTGACGTAATGATCATCATGGGTTACACCGTGCTGTCGGACATGCCCACTATCTTGGCCATGAGCCTGTTTATTGCGGTGCTCAACGTGTTAACCCGCATGTTTGCCGACAGCGAAATGGTGATTTGGTTTGGAAGCGGGCGAGGCTTGGCGTCGATGGTCAAGCCGTTGTTTTACTTTGCCTGGCCCATTTTGGTAATGATTGTGGCGCTGGCATTTCTCATCTTGCCTTGGGCCTTCGGTCGCATTGAAGACCTGCGTGATAAGTATGAAAAACGCAGTGATTTAGCACGCATTGAGCCAGGGCAGTTTCAAGAGTCTGCCAGTGGTGACCGCGTTTTTTTCATTGAGAAGGACACCGCCGGTCGACAGGCTGGAAACAACGTTTTCATCGCCGCTACCGACCAAGACAAGGAAACTATCACTTCCGCACGCAGCGGCAAAATTGAAATTCTGGGGCCGGACAAATTTTTGGTACTTGAAAATGGACAGCGACTCGAAAGAAATATTGGCAAGCCAGAACTTGCGGTGAGCGTGTTCACCAAGTATGGCTCCCGCGTGGGCGCGGACGACCAAAGTGTCCGAACTTATGTGCCTCCTACGTCAATGACCACCATTGACTTGGCCAACGAACCCACACCGCGAAATTTGGCAGAACTGTCGTGGCGCGCTGGCTTGGGTCTGGCTGCGTTCAATTTTATTTGGATTGCTGTTGCCGCCGCGGGTGTTAACCCCCGCGTAGGTCGCACTGCCAACTTGGGCTTTGCTTTTATGGCGTTTGTGGTCTATTTCAATATGCTGGTGCTGGGCAAAAGTTGGATCGAGGGCGGCCAAATCGGTTTGGGAGTATTCCTGATTGCCTTGCACGGCGGCGCACTTGCGCTGGCCGCGCTGTGGCTGGCAAAGCGCCATAACAACTGGACACTGCGTGGCCCACGTAGCAATAAATTTGCCGACAAATCGGTTGAATCAAGCGTATGAAAACCATCCGCCGTTTGTTTTTTGGTGAAGTTTTTACGGCAGTGACGCTTGTAACGCTGGGCTTCATTGCTTTGTTTTTTTTCTTCGATTTTGTCGAAGAGCTGCAATCGGTAGGGCGCATCAGTGCTGCGGGCTACAAGATTCCGCAGGCGTTGATTTATGTGTCGCTCATGGCTCCCAGCCATGTGTATGAACTGATCCCCATCACGGTGCTGATTGGCACAATTTTTGTGATGGCCCGGCTGGCTCAAAGCTCGGAGTTCACCATTTTGCGCACCAGCGGACTGGGACCATGGCGAGCCCTGCGCACCTTATTGTCGCTGGGCTTGGTGTTTGTGGTGTTCACCTTTGCGGTGGGTGACTATGTGACGCCGCTGGCGGATAAAACTGCGCAGTTACTCAAAGCCCGTTTTCAAGGCAAAGTCACCGTGGGCAAAACCGGTGCCTGGCTCAAAGAAAAGCAAAACTACGGCCACTATGCGGTCAATGTGGGCTCGCTGGCATCGGACGCCAGTATGAAAGATGTGCGTATTTACGAGTTTGATAACCAAGGCTACATGGTGTCGCTCACTCTGGGGCAGACCGCTGAATTTGGCGAGCATGACGACTGGCTGATTCATAACGTAGACCGCACAGAATTTACATCCGCCAACGGCTCCCGTGCCGATCGATCCAACCTGGAGTCTTTCCGATGGCCCACGCAAATCAGCGCCGAGATGGTGTCTGCCGCCGTATTGCGGCCAGAGCGCATGGGCACAGTGGATTTGTTTCAGTACATGCGCCATCTGGATGCGAATGGCCAATCGGCTCAAAAGTATGAAATTCAATTTTGGAAAAAAGTGTTTTATCCCCTTAGCTGCTTGGTGATGGTGGTGTTGGCGCTGCCGTTTGCCTATCTGCACTTTCGCTCGGGCGGTATAGCTACCTATGTGTTTGGTGGAGTCATGGCCGGTATCAGCTTTGTGCTGCTCAATAACGTGCTGGGCGACTTAGGCACACTGCGCGGCTGGCAGCCGTGGTTTACGGCGGCGCTGCCGGGGTTGATTTATTCGGTGTTGTCCCTCACTGCATTTTCCTGGTTGGTAATTAAACGATGAATGATTCAACACCTGATTCAACATTTCAGCGCGGCATTGTGCTGTTTGCCCACGGCTCGCGCGACCCGCTTTGGCACAAACCCATGGAAGCCGTGGCGCAGCGCGTGCGAGCGCAGTCACCAGCAGCCAACGTGGTGTGTGCCTATTTGGAGTTAAGTCAGCCCGATTTACCCACATCCGCTGCGGCACTGGTGGCGCAAGGCCTATCCGAAATCACCATCGTGCCGATGTTTTTGGGTGTGGGCAAGCACGCACGCGAAGACCTGCCGATGATCGTCGCCGCGCTGCGCGAAAGTCACCCGCAAGTGACATTTCAGTTGCAGCCCGCTGTGGGTGAAAACCCCCATCTGGTGGCACTGTTGGCTGACATTGCGCTAGACAATTTATAGATCAATTAAGGCATAATAAATTCAATATATAGTTGAAATTTAATATGAACCTTCACCAATTCCGTTTTGTTCAAGAGGCCGCGCGGCGCAATCTGAATCTGACCGAGGCTGCCAAAGCGCTGCACACCTCGCAGCCAGGGGTGTCTAAAGCCATCATCGAATTGGAAGAAGAGCTGGGCATTGACATCTTTGCCCGCCATGGTAAACGTCTCAAGCGCATTACCGAACCCGGCCAGCACGTGCTCAAAAGTATCGAGCTGATCTTGCGCGAAGTGGGCAATCTCAAACGCATCGGAGAACAATACAGCGCGCAAGACAGCGGCACCCTGTCCATTGCCACCACGCATACCCAGGCGCGATACGTGCTGCCCGAAAAAGTAGCTGCCTTGCGCACTGCTTACCCCAAGGTCAACATCAGCCTGCACCAAGGCTCGCCCGACCAAGTGGCCCGCATGCTGATTGACGAAGTGGCGGAGATTGGCATTGCCACCGAATCGCTGGCAGCGTATTCCGAGCTGGTCACCCTGCCCTGCTACGAGTGGCAGCACATGCTGGTGCTGCCTACCGACCACCCGCTAGCGCTGCTGGACCGCATTACCCTGGAAGATGTGGCCAAAGAGCCCCTGATTACGTACCACCCGTCGTTCACCGGCCGCACCAAAATTGACCAAGCCTTTGCAGCACGGCAACTCACGCCGCGCATTGCGCTGGAAGCTATTGATTCGGACGTGATCAAAACCTATGTTCGCCTGGGACTGGGCGTAGGCATTGCCGCCGAGATGGCCGTGCGTGATGTGCAGGCTGACGGTGGCACCGGTGGACTAGTGGTGCGCCCGGCGGGACAGTTGTTTGGTGTGAACGTGGCACGGGTAGCCTTTAAACGCAGCGCCTATCTGCGTAATTTTGTGTACACCTTTGCCGAATTGCTCAGTGATCGACTTAGCCGCAACCTGATTACAAGGGCCATGGAGGGCCATGTAAATGACAATGAATTATGAAATTGCCAGTCGCTTACCCAACGTAGGCACGACTATTTTTACGGTGATGTCGGCGCTGGCCACCCAGCACAAGGCCGTCAATTTGGGCCAGGGCTTTCCCGACTTTGCCTGCGACAGCGCTCTGCTAGACCACGTCACCCAGGCCATGCAAGCCGGGCACAACCAGTACCCACCCATGCCCGGTGTGCCCGTATTGCGCCAGGCCATCGCTACAAAAATAGAAGCACTCTACGCACGCCAGTACAGCGCAGACAGTGAAATTACTGTTACGGCAGGGGCAACACAAGGCATCTTGACTACCCTCCTGGCCATCGTGCATCCGGGCGATGAAGTGATTGTGCTGGAGCCGTGCTACGACAGCTATGTGCCCAATATCGAGCTGGCGGGTGGCGTGGTTGTACGCGTCCCACTGGGTAAAAATTTGGCACCGGGTACCTTCCGCCCAGATTTCGACAAAATAGCTGCGGCCATCACGCCCAAAACCCGCGCTATTGTGATCAACAGCCCGCACAACCCCAGCGGTACGGTATGGACTGATGCAGAAATGCGTTCGCTGGAAGACCTGTTGGCACCCACCAATGTGCTGCTCATTAGCGACGAGGTGTACGAGCACATGGTGTTTGATGGTGCCCTGCACCAGAGTGCTGCGCATTACCCCGGCTTGGCCGAGCGCGCATTCATCGTGTCCAGTTTTGGAAAAACTTACCATGTCACTGGCTGGAAAGTCGGCTTTGTGGCAGCGCCCTCTGCGTTGACCGCCGAGTTTCGCAAGGTGCACCAGTTCAATGTGTTCACGGTCAACACGCCGATGCAACACGCCTTGGCGGCCTACATGACCAATCCAGCACCGTATTTGGACTTGAGCACTTTTTACCAGCGCAAGCGCGACCTGTTTCGCGCAGGATTAGCCAAAACCAAGTTCAAAATGCTACCCGGCGAAGGCACCTACTTTCAGTGTGTGGACATCTCAGACGTGAGTGATTTGGGAGAGACCGACTTCTGCCAGTGGCTAACACGCGAAGTTGGCGTGGCGGCCATTCCGCTGTCGGCGTTCTATGGCAATGGGTTTGATCAGCAGGTGGTGAGGTTTTGTTTTGCAAAGCAGGATGCCACGCTGCATGCGGCCTTGGAGCGCTTGGCTACACTTTAGGTTGCTGGCCAAGGCCCAAGCAAGCTATTAATTTAATAGCTGCTTACGTATACCCAGCGGGCTCTATCGGTCTATATTGCTTAAAAATATCAGTTAAGGGGCCTGCTTGGTGCGCTCCAGCTTGTCCAACTCAAACCCCTGCGCTTTGAGCCGCGCCAGTAACGCGTCATAGGCTGCTGCGTTAACAGTGGGTGTGCGAGACAGCACCCATAGAAACTCACGCTTGGGCTCGCTCACAGCTACCAGTTGGTATGCCGAGTCCAGGTCAATCACCCAGTAATTGCCCCATACCAAGGGAATGCGCGCCAGCCACACTGGCGCAAAGCGCACTTGCAGCTTAGGCGAGGTGGCTATGCCGATTTGGCGGGCCTCGCCAATGGCCTCATCGATGCTGCCATCGGCTTTTTTGCAGCGGTTGGTGACCTGCACTGTGCCGCCGGGCAACGGCTCATAAACGGCGCGTGTCTCAGCGACGCATTTTTTCTGGAACTTGTTGGGGTACTTGGCGATTTCGTACCAGTTGCCCATATAACGTGGCACGTTTAACGACGCTACGGTTTTCAGTGGCGCAACGTCCTCCGAAGAGGCGGAAGCAAAAGGAAGCTGGGAACACGCACTGGCTATTGCCGCCACCAGAACAACAACGCTGATTTTGAGTTTCATAGGAGCCATCTTACGGCGAGGTTTGCTCAATCAATTCATATTTTGCTTAAGCGTGCCGCACCACAGACAAGGCCTACCCCACCTGCGCCCAAGCCTTGTCCAACCGCTTCACGCTCACCGGCTGCGGGGTGCGCAGCTCTTGCGCAAAGAAGCTCACGCGCAACTCTTCGAGCAACCAGCGGAACTCGGCCATGCGGTCATCGACCACGCCTTTGCGTTCGGCCACCAGCCGCCAGTAGCGCTGCTCTTGCGGGCGCAGCTCGGTCATGCGGGCGACGTCGCGTGCGGGGTCGGCGCGGTATTTGTCCAGCCGCAGGGTGATGGCTTTGAGGTAGCGGGCCAGGTGCTGCAGCCGGTCCCAAGGCGTGGCTTGCAAAAATTTCTTGGGAATCAGGCGTTGCAACTGCTGCGCGGCGTCAGTCACCGCGTCGGGCGCGTTCTTGGTGTCTTTGATCTTGCGCGCGGCGGTGGCGTACTCCAGCAGGATGACGGCGGCCATACGGGCCACTTCGTTGGCGATCAGGGTCAGGCGCCCTCGCCCTTCTTCGATACGGCGTTTGAAGGCGAATTCGTCGGTGGGTAGCGGGTCTAGCAGGAAGGCACGGTCCAAAGCGACCGCGATGATTTGCTCGCGCAGCTCTTCGACGGTGCCGCCGCCGGTGTTGTTGTCGGCCTTGCCTACGTTCATGTAGCTCACCGCCATTTTTTGCAGCTCTGGAATGTTCTTTTCCAAGTATTTGAGCGCGTCTTTGATCTGCAGCGCGCACAGGCGGCGCAGACCGGCGCGGTGCTTCGCGGCGGCCACTTCGGGCTCGTCGAACACTTCGACGGTGACGGCGTCGCCCGCGTCGATCAATGCGGGGAAGCCGATTAGCGTTTGGCCGCTTTTTTTGATTTCTAGCAGTTCGGGTAATTCGCCGAAGGTCCATGCGGTGAAGCGGCCGTCGAGAATGCTGGGGGCGTTACTTTTGGAAGGGTTGGCGTTTGCTACGTTTTTGGTAGCTGGTTGCGCTTTATTGGCGGGGGCTGGGAGGCTGGACGACCGAACGCTCTGCTCCGTGTCCTCCGCCCTACGGCTTACGCCTGCGGTCTCCCCCTTTACCTGCGCAGAACGCTCAGTCGCCCAGCTTCCCGGCTGGCTACTCTTTTCCTGGTTCGCTATCTGATTTTGCGCAAGCTTCAAGCTGGCCAACGCCTGAAACGCGCCGCGGGCCTGGCTGCCCAATTCCGCCTTTAGCGCGGCCAGGTTGCGCCCGTGGCCCATTTGGCGGCCATGCTCGTCTACCACCCTAAAGTTCATGAAATAGTGCGGCATAAGCATGTCGACTTTGATGTCGGCCCGCACAATGTCCAGCGCCGTAACGTCGCGCACCAGCTTCAGCACAGCATCCACCAGGCTGCCAGCGCCAAACTTCTCGGGCGCATTCAGCGCTTCGGCGAACTTGGTGGCGGTGTCGGGCAGCGGCACCAGTCGGCTGCGGGGGCGCTGGTGCAGCGTTTTGATCAGCGCCTGCACTTTTTCCTTGAGCATGCCCGGTACCAGCCATTCGCAGCGTTCGTCGTTGACCTGGTTCAGAACAAACAGCGGAACGGTCACGGTCAGGCCGTCGCGGGCG
>JBEGPS010000273.1:0-3568 GCA_041181325.1 Pseudomonadota bacterium | reverse complement strand
GTGCGCAATTTCTACAGTGTGAGCATCAGCGGCTACCACATTGCCGAAGCCGGAGCCAACCCCATCAGCCAGCTGGCGTTCACCCTCAGCAACGGCTTTACGTTTGTGGAAGCCTACTTGGCGCGCGGCATGCACATTGATGACTTTGCGCCCAACCTGAGCTTTTTCTTCAGCAACGGCATGGACCCCGAATACACCGTGATGGGTCGCGTGGCGCGCCGCATCTGGGCGGTGGCCATGAAAGAGAAATACGGTGCCAACGAACGCAGCCAAAAGCTGAAGTACCACATCCAAACCAGTGGCCGCAGCCTGCACGCGCAAGAGATTCAGTTCAACGACATCCGCACTACGCTGCAGGCGCTGATTGCGATTTACGACAACTGCAACAGCCTGCACACCAACGCGTTTGACGAAGCCATCACCACGCCTACCGAAGACAGCGTGCGCCGCGCCATGGCGATTCAGCTCATCATCAACCGCGAATGGGGCTTGGCCAAAAACGAGAACCCCAACCAGGGCGCCTTCATCATTGAAGAACTTACCGAGTTGGTGGAAGAAGCGGTGCTCAAAGAATTTGAAGCCATTGCCGACCGTGGTGGCGTGCTGGGCGCGATGGAAACTGGCTACCAACGCGGCAAGATTCAAGACGAGAGCATGACGTATGAGATGCTCAAGCACACGGGCGAGCTGCCCATCATCGGCGTGAACACCTTCCGCAATCCGCATGGCGACCAGGTCATGGACAAGCTGGAACTGGCCCGCAGCACCGATGACGAAAAGCAAAGCCAGCTCAAGCGCCTGGCCGATTTCCACGCCCGCCACAAAGAGGCCGCCCCGGCGATGCTCAAGACCTTGCAGCAGGCGGTGATCGAAAATAAAAACGTGTTCGAAGTGCTGATGGATGCGGTGCGGGTGTGCTCGCTAGGCCAGATTACCAATGCGCTATTTGAAGTGGGTGGGCAGTACCGGCGCAATATGTAATCTGGACGCCAAATTGGACATTGAATAGGGTTTTAGCGCTCGTCACTATTGGCTCAGCAGCTATGTTTTTAGTAGCTAATTTGCCGCAAGCCGAAGTGCCAGCCATTGGGCCACTTCGCTGTCAGGGCTCTCCAGCCCGTGAATCACGGTGAAGTGGTCTGCGCCTGCAATGGGTCGCAGCTCAGCGGTATTGCCATGGGCTCGCCACGCAGCATCAAAAACCTCAGCTTGGCGCGCAAACTCCGTTGATTCGTTGCCGCCCCAGGTAATCCAGGCCGGGGTGTTGCAAGGCCGCGCCATGAAGGCCGGTGAGTTGCGGCAGATGATGCCGTCGTCCAGTTGAATCTGCGGTTGCAGGTAGCTGTAGCGAAGCGGCGCAATGTCGTACAGGCCGCTGAACAGCAGCGCGCACTTCAGCGGGTCATGCGGCAAGCCGTAGTCTTGTTCCCACGGGGTTTGAAGGCACATGGCCGTGAGATGACCGCCAGCAGAGTGACCGCCCACGCCCACGCGGGTGGGGTCGCCGCCGTACTGGCCGATGTTGCGCAGCGTCCAGGCGGTGGCTGCGCGTACCTGACGGGTGATCTCGTCGATGGATACACCGGGACACAGTGCGTAATTCACCACCACGGTGGTAATCCCCAAGGGCTGCAAGCCCAGTGCTACGCCGCTGAAATCTTTGGAAGAAAAAGCCCGCCAGTAGCCGCCGTGGAGAAACACAAATACTGGGGCGTTGGGCACATCGGCGGGGAAGATGTCCAGCGTCTCGTCCAGCGTGGGGCCATAGGGCACGTCCAGCGTGCAGCGCAGGGTGCTGCGCGCTTTCAGCGCTTGCGCCGCGTAGTGCTGCGCCGGTGCGCTGCCAGCGGGCAGAGCCAATGACGGGTTGTACTGCGCGTCAATCTGCGCTTGGGTGGTGAATTCACGGTAAAGAGGTCGCATCGGCGCATTATCGACGCGCTCCCCTGCGCTTTTAAAGCATGCGCACTTTGACGCTTTTACCTTTGACCTTGCCGAAGTTGAGCTTGTCGCATGCGGCTTCGGCCACGTTGCGTGCAACGGCCACAAATGTGCAAAATTCGGTGACCTGAATCTTGCCAATTTGCTCGCGGGTGTAGGCCTCGCCGCCCTCGGTGCTGGTGAGGGCACCCAGCACGTCGCCGGGGCGGATTTTTTCTTTGCGGCCGCCTAGCAGTTGCAGCGTGACCATCGGTGGTAGCAGGCGCCCTTTGCCTGTGGGCAGCAGCTCATCGCGTTTGAACCAGACTGACGGCGCGTTTTGGTATTGCTCAATTTTGCCCACCGAGCCCATTTCGTTCATGTTGGCCAGGCTGAGCGCCAAGCCCGATTCGCCCGCACGCCCAGTGCGGCCAATGCGGTGCACGTGCACCTCGGGGTCGGGGGTGATGTCCACGTTAATCACCGCTTCGAGCTGGGAGATGTCCAGCCCGCGTGATGCCACGTCGGTAGCCACCAGCACCGAGCAGCTGCGGTTGGCAAACTGCGCCAGAACTTGGTCGCGCTCGCGCTGCTCCAGGTCGCCATGCAGCACCTGCGCGCTAAAGCCCTGGGCTTGCAAAAGCACCACCAGATCATTGCATTGCGCCCGCGTGTTGCAAAACGCAATCGTGCTGACCGGTCGAAAGTGGTTGAGCAGCATGCCCACGGTGTCCAGCCGATTGGCGCGGTCTACCTCGTAGAAGCGTTGTTCGATGGTGTTTTCTGCAACCGGTGCAGCGATCTTGATTTGCTGTGGGTCGCGCATGAACTGGCGCGCCAGTTTTTCAATACCTTCGGGGTAGGTGGCCGAGAAAAGCAGAGTTTGGCGCTCTTTGGGGGCTTGCTTCACCACGGTGGCTATGTCGGCAAAAAAGCCCATGTCCAGCATGCGGTCGGCCTCGTCTAGCACCAAGGTGTTCAGGCCCTCGAGCGACAGGTAGCCACGCTCCAGCAGGTCCATCACCCGGCCTGGTGTGCCCACCACAATGTGCGCGCCGTTTTCCAGTGACGCACGCTGGCCGCGCAGTGGCACACCGCCACACACTGTCACTACCTTGATGTTGTCCGCAGCACGGGCCAGGCGGCGAATTTCTACCGTGACCTGGTCGGCCAACTCGCGCGTAGGGCACAGCACGAGAGACTGCACCGAAAACCAGCGAGGGTTGAGCTTGGTCAGCAGGGCCAACGCAAACGCTGCTGTTTTGCCGCTACCGGTTTTGGCCTGGGCAATCAGGTCCTTGCCCGCCAGTGCTACGGGCAGGCTGGCTTGCTGAATGGGGGTCATGGCCTCGTAGCCCAACTGGGTGAGGTTGGCCAGCATGGCGGGCGAGAGGGAGAGAGAGGAGAAAGAAGTCATGCCCCGATTATCGGCGGTGGGATGCCTGGCGGGTCGACGCAGCTACTTTCTTAGGTGAGCAGCGCATCGGCCAACCAGCACCAGCGACAGGGTAAGTCCAACGTGCAACAGGTCCCCCGGATTGATGCTGCCAACGGTTAATTTTGCCGCGAAAGCCACTAGCGCCACAAGCGTCAGTAAACCAGCCCCAGCTTGCATTATTTGTTTGCGCAAGATGCCAACTCCAAGAAT
>JBEGPS010000272.1:0-5190 GCA_041181325.1 Pseudomonadota bacterium | reverse complement strand
CAAAAACAATATTCATCGTTTGCCCGACTACCCACGCAGTTTTGCCAGCAACCCCACCGTAGACCCGTCCAACCCGCTCACGTCGCCCGATGCCAGTCGTGGCTCAATGTCCTTAGCCAACACCTTGCCCAGCTCCACACCCCACTGGTCAAAACTGTTGATGCCCCAAAGCGAACCGCTCACAAACACGCGGTGCTCTTGCAGCGCAATCAGCGCGCCCAAAGACGCAGGTGTCAAATCATCCAGCAACAAAAAGGTACTGGGCCGGTTGCCCGGAAAGTCTTTATGCCCCCCCGCATCACTTTTGCCGACCATTAGCGCCTGGGCTTGTGCCAACACATTGGCCAGCAGCATGGGGTGGTGGCCTTTCAAGTTGTGGCGCGCTTTTTTGACAGCAATAAACTCTACCGGCACCACGTCGGTACCTTGGTGCAACATCTGAAAATACGCATGCTGACCATTGGTACCCGACTCGCCCCACAACACCGGCGACGTCCCAAACGGCAGCCCTTGGCCCGATGCGTCCACACGCTTGCCGTTGCTCTCCATCTCCAGTTGCTGCAAATACGCGGGCACGCGGCGCAAAGCGCTGTGGTAGGGCGCAATACTGCGGCTTGTAAAGCCATGAAAGTTGCGATACCACACGTCCAGCAGCGCTAGGCGCACGGGCAAATTACTGGCCAGCGGCGCGGTGCGGAAGTGTTCATCCATAGCGTGCGCACCCGCCAGAAAATCACGGAACCCCTGCGCGCCCACGGCAATAGCAATCGGCAGCCCAATGGCCGACCACATGCAATAGCGCCCACCCACCCAGTCCCAAAAACCAAACGTGGTGGTGATGCCAAACGTGTTGGCCGCTGCCACATTGGTGGTTAGCGCCGCAAAGTGGCGTGCCGTGTCGGTGCCGCCCTGCTCTTCAAACCACGCCTTGGCCGACTGCGCGTTGGTCATGGTCTCTATGGTGGTGAAGGTCTTGCTGGCAATCAAGAATAGCGTGCTCTCTGCCTTAAGGTGCGGCAATTTGGCGGCCAGTTCGTGCCCGTCCACATTACTCACAAAATGCAGGCGCTTACCGCCAGTGGCCGGGTTGGCGTTGGCAAAGGCATCCAGCGCCAGCACCGCCATTTGTGGCCCTAAGTCGGAGCCGCCAATGCCGATGTTCACTACATCGGTAATGCCAGCATCACAGCGCACTTGCTCGGCATAGGCCAGCATGGCGTCTAGCGTAGTATGTACTTTGGCCTGCTCAGCCACCTTAAATGCTACTGAATTAATAGCTGGTTGCGCACTATCCACGAGGGCTACAGGTGGATTTCGCAATAACGTGTGCCAGACCTCGCGGTTTTCGGTGTTGTTAATCTTGTCGCCCGCAAACATGGCATCGCGGTGCTCTTGCACGCCAGACTGCTCAGCCAACTGCAGCAGTAGCGCCTCGGTGGCAGCGTCCAAGCGGTTCTTGGACAGGTCAGCAAACACATAGGGAGCGTCTTGGCTCAGGCGCTCAAACCGCGTAGCGTCTTGTGCAAACGCGGTGCGAATATCAAAGAATTTGCCAGTCGCTTGGTAGGCAGCCTGTAGCTGGCTCCAAGCAGGGGTGCGGTCGCAGCGGGTACGTGCCATGGTGCGGGTTCCTTGTGTTTTAAGCGGCTAGCATGAGTTGTTCGAGCTTGACCGCATCTACGCAGAACGCGCGAATGCCTTCAGCCAGTTTTTCGGTGGCCATGGCATCTTCGTTCATGGCGAGGCGGAAGCTTTTCTCGTCATAGTGCTGGTGGGGAATGTCCAAGGTCTTGGCTTTGTCGGCGTTCAAATGCTGGGTCAGCGGTGTGTCGGTGGCGGCCAATTGGGCCAGTAAATCGGGGCTGATGGTCAACAGATCGCAACCAGCCAGTGCAGTGATTTGGCCCACGTTGCGAAAGCTAGCGCCCATGACCTCGGTGGCAATGCCGTAGCGCTTGTAATAGTTATAAATCTGGGTGACAGATTTCACACCTGGGTCGTTCAATTCGGCGTTATCAGCCTCTATCCATGTAGCGCCTGCCGACTTTTTATACCAGTCGTAAATGCGGCCCACGAAAGGAGAAATGAGCTGTACCTTAGCCTGCCCGCAGGCCACAGCCTGGCAAAACGAGAACAGCAAAGTCAAGTTGGTGTGAATGCCCTTGCGCTCCAACTGCTCAGCAGCTTGAATGCCTTCCCAAGTAGAAGCGACCTTAATCAGCACACGGTCGGCGTGAATGCCTTGCGCCTGATACAGCTCAATCAACCGCTCACCGCGCGCCACAGTGGCGTTGGTATCAAAACTTAAACGTGCATCCACTTCGGTGGAGACACGGCCAGGAATGATGGACAAAATCTCACACCCAAAACGCACCAACAACCGGTCAATCACCTCGTCCATGGGACGGCCACGGAACTGGGCCACGGTCTCTATCAACAATGGCGCGTAGTCCGCCTTTTGCACTGCTTTAAGAATCAGCGACGGATTGGTGGTGGCGTCTGTGGGCTTAAAAGCGTCCAGCTGCTTGAAGTCGCCCGTGTCGGCAACCACGGTGGTGAATTGTTTGAGTGCAAGCAATTGGTTCATAGGTTGGCTCATGGGGGTTTTCAAAAATTTGATTTTAAAAGGCGCTTGAATTATCAATGAAACAAAGTTACATTACAACGTCATGTTTTATGTAACTTCACATCACTTGTTTGTATTATGAGCTTTGATCTAGTCTTGTTTGGCGGCACCGGCGACCTGGCCTGGCGCAAATTGATGCCCGCTTTGTTCCAAGCGTTTCGCCACGGTACTTTGCCTGATGGAGGTCGCATTATTGGTGTGGGGCGCGACGATCTCAGCCACGAACAATACCGCGCACTGATTCAGTCCCGCTTTGACAAGGTGGATTTGTCCAAGCGCCCCAGCGCTGAAGAGTTTGCCCGCTTTGCTGCCATTCTTGAGTTTGTGCGCATGGACTTGTCCAAGCCCGACGACTATGCCGCACTAGCCGCAACACTCAACGCCCGTAATGCCGGCACGGTAGTAATGTACGTAGCCACCGCGCCCGCCCTGTTCACCACCGTGTGCGAGCAACTGGGTGCGTCCGGACTCAACACCCCAAAAACCCGCGTGGTACTCGAAAAACCCCTCGGCCACGACCTGGCATCCAACCGTGCCATCAATAAAACAGTGCGCCGGTTTTTTGAAGAAAAACAAGTTTTTCGCATCGACCACTACCTGGGCAAACCCGCGGTACAAAACCTGTTTGCACTGCGCTTTGGCAACGCCTTGTTCGAACCCCTGTGGAAGCGTGAGCACATTGCCAATATTCAAATCACCATTGCCGAAAACTTGGGCGTTGAAAGCCGAGGTGCGTTCTACGAAGGTACCGGTGCGCTGCGTGACATGGTGCAAAACCATGCGCTACAACTGCTGTGTGCCATCGGCATGGAACCACCCATCAATTCGCACGCAGATGCTATCCGCGACGAAAAGCTCAAAGTGTTGCGCTCATTGAAGCCTTGGACAAAAGAGTCGTTGGCACAAGACGCAATTCGCGGCCAATACTCCAGTGGCAACAGCGGAGGTGAAAAAGTACCCGGCTACCGCGAAGAAGTCGGCGTTAGCCCTACCAGCAACACCGAGACATTTGTTGCCCTGCGCACCGAGATTTCCAACTGGCGCTGGGCTGGTGTGCCTTTCTACATCCGAACAGGCAAACGCTTGGCTGGACGCGATGCGCGCATCGTTATCAACTTCCGCCCCACACCGCACGCCATCTTCAACACCAACACCGACGTGGGCAACCGCCTGGTCATTAACTTGCAGCCCAAAGACGGACTGGAGCTGCACTTGCTTGCCCAAGGGCAAAACAACCGCCAAAACCGCACCAGTGCATCACAAGCGCTAGCGCCAGTGCAGTTGGATCTGGACTTCGACAAACGCTTTGGCTCCGAGCGCGTAGGTGCTTACGAGCGCCTACTGCTTGAAGTGATTGACGGTCGTCTAAACCTATTTGTGCGCAGCGACGAGCAAGAAGAAGCCTGGCGCTGGGTTGAACCCATCTTGAACCACTGGGCCGCTGATACCCAAGGCCCACGCTTGTATGCATCCGGCACGTGGGGCCCCAGCGCCTCCAGCGCCATGATTGCCCGCGACGGGTTTTGCTGGTCTGAAGAAAGTTAATCATGCTTGACCGCATCAAGGCCTCGCTGCCCTCACTTGCCCCTGCCGAACAACGGGTGGGCAAGCTGTGCTTGGCTGACCCACGCGCGTTTGCCAAATTGCCGGTAACTGAGCTTGCTGATCGCGCGCATGTGAGCAAACCCACAGTCGTGCGGTTTTGTCGCAGCGTGGGCTACGACGGTCTTTCCGACTTCAAGCTCAAACTGGCCGGCACGGTCAATGAAGGGGTGCCATTTATTCACCGCAGTGTGGATATGGACGACAAGACCAGCGATGTGATGGTCAAGGTGATCGACAACACAGTAGCGGCGTTCCTCAAATACCGCAATGACGCATCTAACCAGGCCATAGAGAAAGCCGTGTTGGCACTGGTCGATGCCTACAACACCGGGCGACAAATTCAGTTCTTCGGGGTGGGCAACTCTGGCATCGTGGCGCAAGACGCGCAGCACAAGTTTTTTAGGCTAGGCATTAACTCCATTGCCTACAGCGACGGCCACATGCAGGTCATGAGTGCATCCATCATGCGCCCCGGTGATTGCGTAGTAGTTATCAGCAATTCCGGCCGCACCCGCGACTTGATGGACGCCTGCGACATTGCCCGCAAAAACGGCGCCACTACCATTGTGGTTACCGCCAGCGGCTCCCCTTTGGCCAGTGCGGGCCACATTCACCTGAGTGCAGACCATCCAGAAGGCTTTGACAAGTACAGCCCCATGGTCTCGCGCCTACTACACCTCATGATCATCGACATCTTGGCCACCTGTGTCGCCCTGCGCATTGGCGGCAGCAAATTACAGCCGCTGCTCAGCGAGATGAAACACAACTTGCGGAACAAGCGGTACGCCTAAGTACGGGTCGATTGGCAGCCGAGAATCGGCACATATGCCTATCGATTTACATCTGCTTGATTCAGACGGACCAATAGTTAACGCGCTGCGCGACCTAGATTTAGCCCCCATTGGTAGGTGGCTATGCCGGCCCACTGGTGCTGTGGGATGTTGCTGAAACCATGAGTG
>JBEGPS010000271.1:0-10238 GCA_041181325.1 Pseudomonadota bacterium | reverse complement strand
AACGCCCGCCATGCGTCGCGCCTAAGTTCTGCATCCTGCAAAAGTGACAATGACTGCTTAAGTAACTGCTGGGCCTTGCCCCACAACTGCAAACGCATACACACCACACCGGCCAAATACTGCAACACTGGTTCGCGCGGGTTGGACATCTGAGCTGCCTCCACTTTGGCGAGCCAAGTATTATCGGGAACTTCGCTGGAGCTGGCAAAACTTTGCTCCAATACACGAACCAGTCGCACACGCTGCCCCACCTGCAAAACATCACCAGCCCGGGCCATACTATCCCACACCGGTAGTAGCCACTGTCGGGCCACAGCTGCACTACCACCCAGTACCAATAACCGCTGAGAAGCTTCCAAGGCCACATCGGGCATGTGTCGCTCAGAGGGGTCTAGGGTGTCCCATGCACGTTGTACCTGTAGGGGATCGTGCGAAGCACGCACCAACTCAAGTGCAAGGCCGCGCGAAATGCTGCTCCCAACTTCTTCAGAAAATGCCCGGTGCTTAGTCAGCAGGCGCACTGTCTCTAATGCATCCAGATTGCGTCTTGCCATGCGGGCTGCTTTGAAGCGTAAGCGCAGTGCAACGGTGCGCCGTGAGGCACCTTGAGGCAACTGATCTAGCCACTCCACTGCAGCGGTGGCATCGCGGTCATCCAGAGCCCACCGCGCAGCACGCAGGTACACACCATCGCGGGCGTCTTGCGCGTCGCGACCAGAAGCCATCTCAAGGCTTTTCCGGAAATGGCTGTCGCGTAAAGCTTTGTCTCGAAGTGCATGGGCACTTTCTGCCGCAATCAAATGGGTGATGGTTCGCAGCCGTCGGGCATGGGCCAGCAATTCACCGCTCGCGGCAACAGACTCTTCCAAAGTAACGACCAGTTCCGCAGCCTTGCGTGAACGAATGAAGCGCCCCGCCACCAAGTGAGAAAAAGAGTCCAGCAACGCCGCGTAAATGGCGCGCTCTCGTTGTTGTAAGCGCCAGCGCCGGGCCTGTTGCGGAATACGGAACATGGCAGCCAGTGCACGCAGCGCCAAGTGCAACACGGCGAAACTCAGGGTCAAACACAGCAACACTAAATTGAGGGACAAATCAATACGGTGTGGAGCCCAAAACACCGTCACAGTGGCGTGGTTGTTTCCCGCAAACAATGCGGTAGCAACTGCAACACCAAACAACGCCATCAACCACAGAGCAAAGCGCATAACTACCGCCCCGCCGCTGCCGTGGTGAGGGCCGCTAAGGTGTCGTCTATTCGGGGCAATTCGAGCGACCTCATTTGAACCTGTACCTGTTGCAGCAAAGCAGTTGCCGTTTGGGTTTTACGCGATGCGCTGTCAAAGTAGCGCCCCATTGCCACAGAGGCCGTTGCCAAATCCGCCCGGGCGGATTCATTTTGGCGTGACAACAAACCCAAGCGCGCATTGAGCAAGCGCAGCTTCAGGTTTTCGCGCAAAAAGAAAGATTGTTCCGGCGATAACAGGGCGGCATCCGGATCTTCAATACGGCTAACCCGCACCAAACTCCGCACTTCGTCATGCAGAACTGCCCCCACACGCACCCACCAGCTTGCGACTGTTTCATTGGATTTGCGTTGCAAAGGTGTACTCGCCGTGCCAAGTTTGACGGCATTGCCAACAGGTAATTCGTCAGCCAACAGTACCAACTCGTCAAGCTTCACCAGTAAAGCGGGGGTGTCTGATATCGCAGTGCTTTTGATACGCGCCACATCACGGGCAATGGCGCGTTGCAACGGAGTAAGCCGTGGCTGCGCAGCACGGGCCACACGTACGTCTGCAGTTTTCAGGGCTGCCAGTAAAGGCTCTACGCTTCCAGTCAATTGCGCCTGCTGCTGGGCCAAACGCAGTGCAGACTCGATATCCACCACCAGGTTTTCATCGCGCGAGCGCGAAAGGCTTTGCATCAGTTCTTCGAGCTGGGTGCGCTGCAGTGTCACCTCGCTAACGCGGGCTTCCAACACAGACTGCTTGGCCGCAGTTTCCAGCGCCAGCTCTTGGGCTTGGCGGGCGCTGACGCCGGCCTGCGTGGCTTGCACTGTCGTATCTGCACTTTGGCGGGCCAATTGTTCTTGAATACCACTGAGTTTTTGCCAAAGCAAAATACACCCAAGAACGCCCGCAATGGCCACCAAGGCTGTACCTTGCCTCCAGCGCCTGTCAGCTAAGCGGGCCAAATCAACAACTAAGGGCTGCGCTGGCCCGGGTGCTGGGCGCGCATCAACTGGAGCGTCAGCAGGCGGTGTGGCGAGGTCAGGGGTCATTGCAAGGATTCTATCGAGGCCACTACAGCGGCCAGAATTGGCCGTGACTCACAAACAACACCAAACCCAGCAGCGCGAGCGGCCTGCGCGATACGCGTATGGGTACACACCGCACGGTGGGCATTCCAGTGTTGTTGGGGCGCCAGCGCAACCAGATTGGCAATCGCTTCGGAGCTGCTAAATAGCCACACTGCATTGCCATCCACGGCGGATTGAATACTTGCATGCACTTCAGGGGTGAGCGCTGGGCAGCGGCGCCGGTAAGACACTACAAACTCCACCCCTCCCCCGGCTGCACGCACCTGTTTGGAAAACCAGTCACGCCCTACACCGGCGGCATCTCCATCGGAAGGTTCGGCCATGAACGTACTGCCACGCACCACGAGCACGCGATAGCCAGGGGCCACGCGATGCCCCATGACAGCCCATAACGCCTCAGAATCAAACTGACCTTGCCCGGCATCTGGCGCGTCGATCATGGAGCGATCAACGCCTGCTCGCAGCAAAGCTGCATGGCTGCCGGGGCCCGTCACAAGCGCTCTTATTTTGATAGCTGACTGCGCACAGTGGGTGTGGGCTGATGCTGGTTTTAATGCAAAAAAATAATCTACCGCATTGCCGCTCACAAACATGACCGCGTTGAAACTGGGCAGTTGCTCCCACGCTTGCGTGACGCGGTGCACATCGGCTGGCCCCCCAATGTCAATCAGCGGCAGGCTACTGGCCACAAGCCCGGCCTCTTGCAGCCTGTGTACCCAGTCATGCGCCTCGCGCGCAGGCCGGGTCACCATGACTTTCATAATTCAGCCCAGATTAACAGCGGATTGGCCCACCGCAGCTTGCAGCGCCGCTGCAACTCGCTCGCCCAACTGCACGGCCGAAAAAGTGTCCATTACGGTGGCTTGGGCCTGCGTGTGCACCAAAGGCAAACGCCCCTCCGGATCACCCCAAGCTGCGTCAATATGCAAAGAGTTACCCGTAAAGACGGCATGCGCCGCTAATGGCATGGAGCAACTGCCGCCCATCACTCGGCTCACCGCCCGCTCGGCAGATACCGCCAACCACGTAGCGTGGTGCATCAAAGGGGTCAAGGCCGCAATCACATCGTCTCGCCCGGTGCGCACCTCAATACCTAAAGCGCCCTGCCCGGCGGCAGGCAGCATGTGGGCAGGCTCAAACACGCTGCGAATACGCTCAGCAAGGCCCAGCCGTTTCAGACCTGCGGCAGCCAACACAATACCGTCGTACAGGCCGTCATCGAGCTTACGCAAGCGCGTGTCCAGATTGCCGCGCAAGGCCTCTATTCTTAAATCAGGGCGCAGCGCACGCACCAAAGCCATGCGCCTTAAGCTTGATGTACCTACCACTGCACCATCAGGCAAATCAAGCAGCGACGCAAATTTGTTGGACACCCACGCGTCGCGCGGGTCTTCGCGCTCCATCACACAGGCCAAAGTAAAACCCGGAGGCAACTCCATGGGCACGTCCTTGAGGGAATGCACCGCCAAATCTGCTCGCCCCTGTTCTAGGGCCAGCTCCAGCTCCTTCACAAATAAGCCTTTGCCACCCACTTTGCTTAGCGATCGGTCCAGTATTTGGTCACCCTGGGTGGTCATACCCAGCAAAGTGACTTGGTGGCCCTGCTGTTCTAGCAGTGCTTTGACGTGTTCGGCCTGCCAAAGTGCCAAACGACTTTCGCGCGTGGCGATGGTGAAATGTTGCACAGTCGTAACCCAGTTGTAATCGAAATCTTGCGCTGAATGCTAGCATGGTGACCATGAAAAATGCCCCCGCCCCCTCTGCAGCCAAACGCGCCAAAGACAACGAACGCCCCCTGGTAGAAGACATACGCCTACTGGGTCGCATCCTGGGCGATGTGATTAGGGAGCAAGAGGGCGTGCAAGCCTACGAATTGATTGAACAAATTCGTACGCTATCGGTGGCCTTTCGCCGCGATGCCGATCACGAAGCCGACAAGGCGCTCAAAAAACTGCTCAAAGGCCTGAGTGGCGACCAAACGGTCAGTGTGATACGCGCCTTTACCTACTTCAGCCACCTGGCCAATTTGGCCGAAGACCGCCACCATATTCGCCGCCGCGAGATTCATGAACGTGCTGGTGACACGCAAGAGGGCAGCATCGAAGTGGCTATGTCGCGCCTGCGATGGGCAGGCATATCTCCTAAAACCATTTCCAACACACTGGCGCACAGCTACGTGTCGCCAGTGCTCACCGCACACCCTACCGAGGTACAGCGCAAAAGCATTTTGGACGCCGAGCGCGACATTGCCCAACTCCTCGGCACCCGCGACGAAATCAAGCTGCGGGCCACCAGCGTGGCCACCAAAAAAGACGCCTTGACCCCGCGCGAATTGGCCGCTAACGAAGCCCAAATGCGTGCCCGCGTCATGCAGCTGTGGCAAACCCGCTTGCTGCGTTACAGCAAATTAACAGTGGTCGACGAGATTGAAAACGCACTCAGCTACTACGAATCTACTTTTCTGCGCGAGATACCCAAACTCTATGCCGACATGGAAGCCCTGCTGGGCAACCAACCAGTGCATACTTTTTTGCGCATGGGCCAGTGGATTGGTGGCGACCGCGACGGCAACCCCAATGTCAGCGCACAAACCCTGGAATACGCCTTGCGCCGCCAGTCAGAAGTGGCCTTGCGCCACTACCTGACCGAGGTGCATTACCTGGGCGGCGAATTGTCTATATCGGCCATGTTGGCAGATTGTTCACCAGCAATGCAAGCCTTAGCCGACAGCTCCCCCGACCGCAACGAGCACCGCAAAGACGAGCCCTATCGCAAAGCCCTAACCGGCGTATATGCACGCCTGGCAGCCACACTCAAAGACCTAACCGGCACGGAAGCTGCCCGCCACGCCGTCGCCCCGCAAAATGCATACGGCAAAGCCGAAGAGTTCATTGACGATTTGCGCACCATTGAAGCGTCCTTACAAGCCAACCATGGCGGCGCGTTGGTCAAGCAGCGTCTGCACCCACTGATTCGTGCCGTGGAAGTGTTTGGCTTTCACCTCGCCACCGTCGATTTGCGCCAAAGTTCTGACAAGCACGAGGAAGTGGTGGCTGAACTGCTGGCCACTGCGCGCGTGTGCACCGACTACAGCAGCCTGGACGAAGCCGCCAAACGCGAACTATTACTGGGCCAGCTCAACGATGCCAGACCACTGCGCGTGCACGGTACCCAGTACAGCGCCCATGCCGACGGCGAGTTGGCAATTTTTGCCATGGCCAAAGTCATGCTGGAGCGCTTTGGCAAACAGTCCATTCGCCACTACATCATCAGCCACACCGAAACCGTGAGTGATTTGCTTGAGGTGTTGCTATTGCAAAAAGAAGTGGGCTTGATGCGAGGCACGTTAGATGCACAGGCAAGGTGCGACTTAATTGTGGTACCCCTGTTTGAGACCATCGAGGACTTGCGCAACGCTGCGCCCATCATGCGCGAGTTTTATGCCTTGCCAGGTGTAGCAACCCTGGTGCAGCGCAGCGGCGCTGAACAAGACATCATGCTGGGTTATTCCGACAGCAATAAAGACGGCGGCATTTTCACCAGTAACTGGGAGCTATACCGTGCCGAGATTGCGCTGGTTACATTGTTTGATGCGCTGGCCAATTCGCACAACATCCAGTTGCGCATGTTCCATGGCCGTGGCGGTACGGTGGGGCGTGGCGGTGGTCCTAGCTACCAAGCCATTCTGGCCCAACCCCCCGGCACGGTGCGTGGACAGATTCGTCTAACCGAGCAAGGTGAAGTCATTGGCTCCAAATACGCCAACCCCGAAATCGGTAGGCGCAATCTGGAAACTCTGGTGGCCGCTACGCTAGAGGCAACCCTGTTGCAGCCCACCAAATCAGCCACCAAGGCTTTTCTGGATGCAGCTGCGGAGCTCTCTAGCCTCAGCATGGCCGCCTACCGCGCGCTGGTGTACGAAACCCCTGGCTTTACCGAGTACTTCTTCGGCTCCACCCCTATTCGGGAAATTGCCGAACTCAACATTGGCTCACGTCCTGCATCGCGCAAGTCCAACCAAAAAATTGAAGATTTGCGCGCCATTCCCTGGGGCTTTAGCTGGGGCCAGTGCCGCCTTACTTTGCCGGGCTGGTTTGGCTTTGGCAGCGCCGTGAACACATTCATCCACAGTGGCTCCCCAGAAGAGGCCAAAGAACGTACCGCCTTATTACAAAAAATGGTCAAGCAGTGGCCGTTTTTCAGTACCTTGTTGTCCAACATGGACATGGTCATGGCCAAGAGCGATATGGCGCTGGCGTCGTTGTATTCGGAACTGGTGAGTGATACCCGCTTGCGAAGGAAGATTTTTACGGCAATAGAAACCGAATGGCATGCCACCGCACACGCGTTGGCCACCATCACGGGCGATAAACAGCGCTTGGCCAACAACGCCGCCTTGCAGCGCTCTATTCGCCACCGGTTCCCCTACATCGACCCACTGCACCATTTGCAAGTGGAATTGGTGCGCCGCTACCGTGCTGGTAAAGCCGATGAACGGGTGCAGCGCGGTATCCATATTTCTATCAACGGCATCGCCGCCGGACTGCGCAACACAGGCTAACTCGCTATCAACTCGCGCACTACGGCGAGTTGGCGGCGTGACACGGCAAGTAGCTCGTCCACCGCATGCAGGCGCACGGCCCAGCCTTCGCCCTCTTCAGGATCGAAATGCTTTTCCAGCGCGCGTATGGCACGCCGCGCCACCAGCGCATTGCGATGCACACGCACATAGCTACGGGCGTATTTTTCTTCCAACTCGTTAAGCGAGCCATCCAGAATATAGGTGCGTGCTGCGGTTCGCACCGTGATGTATTTGAGCTCGGCCTTAAAGTAAATCACCTGGTGCAAAGGCAGGCGCTCGGATCGGTTGCGCTCTTGTATCAGCAAGGTCTCTTGCATAGACAAATTGGCCTCTAGCACCCGCCGGGATTGCGTAAAGCGCTCTGCTTTTTGTAGCGCCAGCTGCAAGCGCTCCAGCCGCACCGGCTTGGTTAAATAATCCACCGCGTCCAGCTCAAAGGCCTGCACCGCATGCTCAGCATGGGCAGTCACAAATATTACCGCCGGCGCCATTGGCAGGGCATTGAGTTGCTGTGCCAATTCCAGACCATCCACGCCAGGCATATGGATATCGAGCAACACCACGTCAAAGGTTTGACGGCGTAACGCGTCCATGGCTTGCACCGCATTGGCGGCTTCGGCCTCTACCGCGACCAGAGGCGCCTTGCAATCACCCAGCAGGGCACGCATACGCATGCGTGCCAAGTGTTCATCATCCACCACCAATGCCCGCACAGGGGCGCTGTGGGTCAAACCATCGGTCATACGGGCACCTCCAACCGCACTTGGTACACACCCGCCTTCAGGCCACTGTGAAATTGTCCCTGCACGTCGTGCAGCAACTCCAATCGATCCCGCACATTGCGCAGGGCTACCCCATGGCCCTGCGCGCCCTGCCCTGCGGGCACCGTGTTGGTCACCTTGATGACCACCACTGACCCCCGTCGCTGGGTAGAAATCATCACGTCGGCCCCAGCTGCACTGGGCTCCACGCCGTGGCGCACGGCGTTTTCCACCAGGGGTTGCAAAATCAGTGGCGGTAAGCGCGCGCCATCCGCTTTAGGGTCTAGCGACCACCGCACCCGCAACCGCTCGTCAAAGCGCACCTGCTCAATGGCCAGGTAGCGCTGTGCAAGGCTAATTTCTTCTGCTAATGAGACAGCGTTGCCCTGGTTATCCAGCGCATGGCGAAATAAATCGCTCAGGTCCTCCAACAAAGCCTCGGCCTTGGCTGGCTCTGCACGCACCAAGGCAATGGCACTGTTGAGTGTGTTAAATAAAAAATGGGGTCGTATGCGCGACTGCAACTCCGCCAAACGCGCTTGCGTATCCGCTGGCGTGCGGCCTTTGGCCCGCATGACCAAAGCGGTGACCAGCACTGCGGACACTGCGGCCCCCGCCACAGCGCTGGCCGCCCATGGCGCAGGCTCCACCAAACCCGCTATCCACAACACACCGCACCCATACATGCCGGCCGCACCCCCCATAAACACGGCCAGACCATTTTGCAACGTGGGTACACAACGTGCCAACCAGCGCTTGGAAGCGCAAGCGATTAAAAGCCATGCCAGGGTTGCAGGCAATGCCCCTGCCGTAACCAGCGACAGTCGATTGATCCACTCCAAAAAACCAGCGGCAAAGAACCCTACCACCACCCCGATGGCCAGCTCCACAAACAGCACAGCGCGCAGCACCACGCCCATCTGGCAAGCGTCAAACACCAGGGCTTGTGACACCGCCTGATCAGCCGGCACTGAGGTCAGCTCTTGGAACGCCGATAATATTTGGGTGTCTTTCATGTTTGTCGGATTTTGACTCCATTCACTCCCCTGCCGCCCATGTCCCAAAACCAATTTGATAAAAAGTCCCAAGCGTGGTCCGCGCTGTTTTCTGAGCCCATGAGCGATCTGGTCAAACGCTACACCTCCAGCGTGTTTTTTGACAAGCGGCTGTGGCAGGCCGACATCACTGGCAGCCTAGCCCATGCCGACATGCTGGCAGCCCAAGGCGTCATCAATTCGGTAGACCATGCCTCTATCCAGAGCGGCATGGCCACAATCTGGAACGAGATTGAATCTGGTGCGTTTGAATGGAAGCTCGACCTAGAGGACGTGCACCTGAATATTGAAGCCCGTTTAACCCAATTGGTGGGTGATGCGGGCAAACGCCTGCACACCGGCCGATCCAGGAACGACCAGGTTGCCACCGACGTACGCCTGTGGCTGCGGGGCGAAATTGACCTGATTAGCGAGCTTTTGGTTGATTTGCAAAAGTCTTTGGTCGATGTGGCAGAAGCAAATACCGAGGTTATCCTGCCCGGCTTTACCCACCTTCAGGTGGCTCAACCCGTAAGCTTTGGTCACCACATGCTGGCCTATGTAGAAATGTTCAGTCGCGATGCCGAGCGCATGCTCGAGGTGCGTAGCCGCACCAATCGCCTGCCCTTGGGGTCAGCAGCCCTGGCAGGCACCAGCTACCCGCTGGACCGCGAACGTGTGGCACGCACGCTGGGCATGGTGGACGCCTCCGGCAACGCACAGGTATGCCAAAACAGCCTCGACGCCGTGAGCGACCGCGACTTCGCAATTGAGTTCACTGCCGCTGCTAGTCTGTGCATGGTCCACATCAGCCGCATGAGCGAAGAGCTGATTATCTGGATGAGCCAAAACTTTGGCTTTATCAAAATTGCCGATCGCTTCACCACCGGCAGCTCCATCATGCCGCAGAAGAAAAACCCCGACGTACCCGAGCTGGCGCGTGGCAAAACCGGCCGCGTAGTGGGCCATCTGATGGGCCTGATCACACTGATGAAGGGCCAGCCCCTGGCCTACAACAAAGACAACCAAGAAGACAAAGAGCCGCTCTTTGACACCGTTGACACGCTCAAGGACACGCTGCGCATTTTTAGTGAAATGATCGGCGGCCAGCTCAACCCAGCGACCGGAAAAAAAGAAGGTAGCCTCACCGTTAACGTTGAGGCCATGGAACGCGCTGCACTCAAGGGCTACGCTACTGCCACCGATCTGGCCGACTATTTGGTGAAAAAAGGCCTGCCCTTTCGTGATGCACATGAAACTGTGGCGCATGCGGTCAAAGCCGCTACCAACCACGCTTGTGACCTGTCGGAGCTGCCCTTGGCTGTCCTGCAAGAGTTCAATCCCAGTATAGAAAAAGACGTGTATGAATGTTTGAGCCTGCGTGGTTCGCTGAATGCCCGCAACACGCTGGGAGGCACAGCTCCCGCTCAGGTACGCGCCCAGATTGCACGGCATCGGACACGATTGACTGCTAGCCCAGTGTCTCCCTAAATACTCAGCAAGATCAGTTGCACCGATCGGCATACGGATTTTTCATGAAC
>JBEGPS010000270.1:0-7042 GCA_041181325.1 Pseudomonadota bacterium | reverse complement strand
GCCCGGCTCGGGCCTGTGGTTTGACCTGGGCGCGCACTTGGTAGACCAAGCGGTGCAGTTGTTTGGTGCGCCCGACGACATCTTGGTGGATGTGGCCAACCAGCGCGAGGGCGCGGTGGTCAATGATTATTTCCATGCCCAACTGCGCTACCCCACGCGCCACCCCGGCTTGCGGGTATTGCTGCATGCCAGCGCGCTGGTGCCCGCCGTGGGGCCTCGGTTTGTGGTGCATGGCACCAAGGGCAGCTTTGTCAAATACGGGCTGGACGTGCAAGAAGATGCGCTCAAAGCGGGTGCCCGCCCGCATTTGGACAGGCCCGACGACATGGCCATTTGGGGCAAAGACCCGCAGGTGGGCACGCTCACCATCCATCGCAAGGCGTGGACCCAAACCAGCGCAGCGCCCGATGTGCATGGCAACTATTTAGCCTATTACGCGCAACTGCGTGACCATTTACGCGACCATTTAACTGGCCAAGCCAGTGCCCCTGCGGTAACCCCGGAGCAAGTGCTGCAAGATATGCAATTGCTAGAGCTGGGGCAGCAAAGCGCACTGAAGGGGCGTTTTGTGCCAATTCCCGGGCCAGCGCCAGTACCCCTCTAAGGTGCGTTGCCAAGGCTAAAACCTTACACTCTAGGGTTACCCCTTGGATTCCTCATGAACGCCCCAGTCGACGTCTCTTTTTTTGCGCGCGCCGCTAAGCCGCTGTCCAGCTACCGCAAGTACTGGGCGGCCCGCTTTGGCACAGCCCCCATGCTGCCCATGAGCCGCGCCGAAATGGACAAGCTGGGCTGGGACAGCTGCGACATTGTGCTGGTGACGGGTGATGCTTATGTAGACCACCCCAGTTTTGGCATGGCCGTGATCGGTCGCATGCTCGAAGCGCAGGGTTTTCGCGTGGGCATCATCGCCCAGCCCGACTGGACCAGCGCCGAGGCCTTCAAGGCTTTGGGCAAGCCCAACCTGTTTTGGGGCGTGACAGCGGGCAACATGGATTCCATGATCAACCGCTACACTGCAGACCGCAAAATCCGCAGTGACGACGCTTACACCCCTGGTGACGTGGCCGGAAAACGCCCGGACCGCGCCGCTATTGTGTATAGCCAGCGCTGCCGCGAGGCGTTCAAGGATGTCCCACTGATTCTGGGTGGCATCGAAGGCAGTTTGCGCCGCATTGCCCACTACGACTACTGGAGCGACAAGGTGCGCCGCAGCGTGGTGGTGGATGCCAAGTGCGACCTGCTGTTGTACGGCAATGCTGAGCGCGCAATTGTCGAAATCGCCCACCGCCTGGCTGCCAAAGAGCCGGTAGAGCAGATTACCGACGTGCGCGGCACCGCTTTTGTGCGCCGCCCGGATGATGCCAGCGCCAAGTGGGAAGGGGATGGCAGCGTGCACGGCTGGTTTGAAATTGACTCGCGCAGCGTGGACGAGCCCGGCCGCGTGGAAGCCCACGTCAACCCCTACATGACGACCAGCGAGCAGGCGGCCGAAAACGGTGCCACCTGTGCGAAAGAAGACGAAGCCAACGCCGTAGCGCAGGCAGCCGAAGTCAACGCCGCTATTCGCCCGCTGACGTTTGTGGCCAACCCCGCCTTGCCTTCTGGCAAAGGCAAGCTGCGCGTGCCACCGCGCGACCGCTCGGTGATCCGCCTGCCCAGCTATGAGCAGGTCAAGAGCGACCCCATTTTGTACGCTCACGCCAACCGCGTGCTGCACTTGGAAACCAACCCGGGCAACGCCCGTGCACTCGTGCAGGCGCACGGTGAAGGCACCACAGCGCGTGACGTGTGGATTAACCCACCCCCCATCCCGCTGACCACCGCCGAGATGGACATGGTGTTTGACCTGCCATACGCCCGCAGCCCACACCCCGCTTATGCGGATGAAAACGGCAGCCATGAGCACGCCACCAAAATCCCCGCCTGGGAAATGATCCGCTTTAGCGTGAACATCATGCGCGGCTGCTTTGGTGGCTGCACCTTCTGCTCCATTACCGAGCACGAAGGCCGCATCATCCAAAGCCGCTCGGAAGAATCCATCATCAAAGAGGTGGAAGACATTCGCGACAAGGTCAAAGGCTTCACCGGCACCATCTCTGACCTGGGTGGCCCCACGGCGAATATGTACCGCCTGGGTTGCAAAACGCCCGAGATTGAAGCGGCTTGCCGCAAGCCCAGCTGCGTGTACCCCGGCATTTGCTCCAACCTGGGTACCAACCACGACCCACTGATCAAAATTTACCGCCGCGCGCGCGCGCTCAAGGGTATCAAAAAAATCTTGATCGGATCCGGCTTGCGCTATGACTTGGCCGTTAAAAGCCCCGAATATGTCAAAGAACTGGTGCAGCACCATGTGGGCGGCTACCTAAAGATTGCGCCCGAGCACACCGAGCAGGGCCCGCTCACCAAGATGATGAAGCCCGGCATTGGCTCGTATGACAAGTTCAAAACCTTGTTTGAGAAGTTCAGTGCCGAGGCGGGTAAAAAGCAGTTTCTGATTCCGTACTTCATTGCCGCCCATCCCGGCACCACCGATGAAGACATGATGAACTTGGCCGTGTGGCTCAAGAAAAATGGCTTCAGGGCTGACCAGGTGCAAACCTTCTATCCCAGCCCCATGGCCACGGCCACGGCCATGTACCACTCGGGGCGCAACACGCTCAAGCGCGTACACCGCACCGCGCAGAGCGCCGACGAGACCGTGGACATCGTGCGCGGTGAAAAACGCCGCCGCCTGCACAAAGCCTTTTTACGCTACCACGACTCTAACAATTGGCCGCTGTTGCGCGAGGCGCTCAAAACCATGGGCCGTGCCGACCTGATTGGTAACGGCAAGCACCACCTGATTCCCACCTTCCAGCCCCTGGGCGATGGTGGCTACCAGAGCGCTCGCAAGAAAAACTCAACGGCTGCGCCGATGAAGGCGGCAGCGCCCGTCAAAGGCCGCATGCTGACCCAGCACACTGGTTTGCCACCCCGGGTGACGGGCTCGGCCAAACCGGGCGTTAAACAGATTCGCAAGGCGCGCTAGAGTAGGTATTTGTACGGGTTTTATGCGGATTGTTTAACCCGTTTAGGCTTCTAGCCCTCGTACACTATGCGTAAGTAGCTATTAAAAATATAGCAATATTACTTCGGCAAGGTGTACAGCGGAATGTCTTTGGCGGCAGCCAACGCGTTCAGTTGCTTGCGGGTTTTGCCCGCCAAGTATGCGGCGACTGTGGTGTGGGTTTCCTGAGCAAACATGGCTTTGATGCCGCTGTCTGTTAATCCTGCCGCCGCACCCAGTGCTGCGGCGAAATGCGGCTCCAGCGCGGCCACGGCCACACGGCCATCTTTGCATGCGTACACACGGTAGCCCGCATGGCCGCCGCCAACCGCTGCACCGGGCTGGGTCAAGCCCCAGGTGCGGGGCAGAGCCAGGTAGGCTGCAGCCACCGACAGCGCCACCTCAATGCGCACGCCTTTGCCTTTTTGCAACTGCTGCAGGCGTGCTTGCAACACCGCCTCGCTGGCCATCAGCGAACCGCCCATGTCGGCGTACAGCGATGGCGGCAACTCCAGGCCTTTGACGAGGTTGTTCTCTGCCAAATAGGTCAGGTCGTGGCCGGGCTCTTCGGCGCGTTCACCGGGGGCACCCACGATCACCACCATGCACAGCGCGGGGTATTGCTTATGCAGCGCTTTCCAGTCCAGCCCCAGCTTGGCCAGGGCAGAGGGGCGAAACGAGGTGATCAGCACGTCGGTTTTGGCCAGCACTTTGTGCAGTGCAGCCTGGCCTGCGGCAGACTTCAAATCAGCGGTGGCAATTTTGACGCCCTGGTGCAGCGCGTCATAGGCGGTGCTGTTGTACAGGCTCATGGGATCGCCCGAGCTGCCCGTGGGTGCGCTGGGGTGAGGCGGTGGCTCCAGCTTGGTGCAGGCGGCACCCATTTGCTGGCAGCGCATCAGTGCGGCGGGGCCGGGCAAATTCAGGGCCAAACTCAAAATACGCACGCCTTTGAGCGGGCGCAAGCCAAGGGCGAGAGCGGATGTGGTGCTGGGGCTGGGCATGGTCTGCTGTGGTGGGTAAAACTTTGCAGCATGATAGAGGCAATAATCAAGCCTCTGCGCCCCATGGGCGACAACCATTCGACCAGTGCGCAACACCCGGGCAACTCTGAGGCATCACCTTGAATCACGAACAACTAGGGTTGGGACTTTTCCCTGACCTACCCCCTGGCCCCCAACCCACAGTTACCGTCAAAAAGCGCCTCAGCCGAGCCCCACGGCCAGCATTCGATCACGTCGCACAGCCTGCAGCCCAGCCCACGCAACCCCAATCTCCTGCCGTGTTAGAGCCTGAAGCCATGGCGCTAGCGCTGGAGCAGGACGGCGATTACCGTGTCCAGCGCCGCCTGAAACCACGCCTGCAATGGCCTGCTGCCACCCACAGCGACATTACCCGGGTGGTGGTGCTGGATACCGAAACCACGGGCCTGGACGCGTCCAAGGAAGTCATCATCGAGCTGGCTTTGCTGCGGGTAGACATTGACAACCACACCGGCCTGCCTGTGGGCGAAGTGCAGGTGTATGACGGGCTAGAAGACCCGGGCCGCCCCATTCCCAAAGAGGTGGTGGCAATTACGGGCATTACCAATGTCGATGTGCAGGGTCAGCGCCTGGATACCGACCGCGTGCTGGAGTTGATGCAGGGCGTAGATGTGGTGATTGCCCACAACGCCGGGTTTGACCGCCCGTTTGTCGAGGCGCGCCTGCCTGAGTTTGCCAAGGTGCGCTGGGCCTGTTCGTTTGCCGACATTGATTGGAAAGCCCAAGGCCGAGGCTCTGCCAAGCTGGAGAGCCTGGCCCAGGCGTTGGGTCTGTTTTATGATGCACACCGCGCTGAAATGGACTGCCATGCTTTGCTGGCCGTGTTGGCTGCACCACTGCCCCAAGCGGGCACCACAGGGCTGGCCCGCATGCTGACGGCAGCCCTTGAGCCCAGCTACCGGCTGAGTGCCACCAATGCACCTTTTGACTCCAAAGATGTACTCAAAGCCCGTGGCTATCGCTGGAATGCAGACCAGCGCGTGTGGCAAATCCGCCTGTCCGACACCAATGCATTGAAAGCCGAGTTTGCTTGGATCAAAGAACACGCTTACAACAACCGAGCGGCTGTTATTCAGCTAGAAAAAATGGATGCACTGACCAAATATTCTCAGCGCCCCGGCGAAGTGACCCACCAACAACTCTGAGCCCTATGGCAACTTCAAGCTACTCCGTATTGAGCGTCCAGGTGGCCCAGGCGCGCAAGGTGATGATTGCCGGTCGCATGCACTTGTCCGCCATCCACAAAACCGAAGCTCTCGGCCCTGTGCGTTTAGCAGCATTGGGGCTAGACGGCGATGAACAAGCAGACCTTAGCGTGCATGGCGGCTTAGAGAAGGCGGTGTATGCCTACCCGTCAGAGCACTATGCATTTTGGAACTCCGAGCGAGAAAAAGCAGGCCTAGGTGTTCTAGATACGCCGCTTGCGCCTGGTGCAGTGGGTGAAAATTTGACGCTGAGAGGGCTCTTGGAAGCCGATGTATGGGTGGGTGACGTGCTGCGGTTCGCCAATTGCACACTGCGAGTGGAGCAACCCCGAGAGCCGTGCTTTAAGTTCAACGCTGCCATGGGCTTTAACACCGCAGTCAGGGCGATGGCGCAAAGCGGCTGGTGTGGGTTCTACTTGTCAGTGGATGTGCCAGGCACAGTGCAAGCAGGTGAGTCGTTTAGCCTGGTGCCTGGTCCACGCAGAGTCAGTATTCCAGAGCGTTTCCAAGCCAAAATGTTCAAGCATCTACGTTAAATCAGTAGTCTCTACTAGAGTTGTTGTCACGTACCAATGAGGAAGATGTGTCTATGAAAACCGCCCAGGAGGCAATTGACGAGCGCACCATGTTGGCGGGGAATAAGCAGTTTGAATTGCTGTTGTTTCAGTTGGGTGAATCCCAAAAATCATCCCGGCTGGAGTTGTTTGGCATCAACGTGTTTAAGGTACGCGAAGTGCTGGTTATGCCGCACATCACCGAGCTGGTCAACGCACATGAGCACCTGATGGGCGTTGCCAATATTCGGGGCCAAATCATTCCGGTGATCGACCTACCTGGTGTTGTTGGTTGCAACCCAACAAAAGGACGCTCCATACTGATGGTGACGGAGTACGGGCGCACAACCCAAGCCTTCGCAATAGAGCAAGTGAATGAAATTGTTTGCTTGGAATGGAGCCACGTGCTGCCAGCAGACAGCGTTCACACCAATCCGCTGATTACTGGCATTGCACGGCTTGATGGGGCGACTACGAACACTCGGTTGGCCCAGGTGCTAGACGTTGAGCAGATTTTAAAAAATGTGATGCCATCCACAGCTGAGGAAATTAACCGTGAGGCAGTCGGCCCGGAGGTGGTCTTGCCCGAGGGCACGCAAATTTTGGTTGCAGATGATTCTGCTGTGGCCCGTTCAGTCATTGAGCTAGCACTCAAGGCCATGGGGGTGTCCTACATCATGACGAAGTCTGGTAAGGAAGCGTGGGACCGTTTGAACCAGATTGCAGTAAGTGCCCAAGAAGAGGGTAAGGCAGTGAAGCAAAAAATTGCACTGGTGCTCACGGATTTGGAAATGCCCGAAATGGATGGATTTACCTTGACCCGTAACATCAAAGCCGATTGTCGTTTTGACGGCATTCCAGTGGTCATTCATAGCTCGTTGACCGCAGCGACCAACGAAAACCAGGTTAAACAGGTCGGAGCGGATGCATATGTTGCAAAGTTTCAACCAAGGGAAATTGCGGCCACCATTCGCCGTGTGTTGCCCCAAGTTTAAACAATTGAACGCTTTCAACCAGCACTTGAAGTGCCATTCAAAAGGTGCGAAGGCATCAGCGATAGCGTGTTCGGTAACCGGTTGAGGCGTAAATCCCAGCGCTACTTTAGACGAGGCTCAAAATAAGACGTTGAATTAATTTTGGAACTTGCGTTTTTTTGCACTAGCTTTGGAGCTAGCGCTTCCCTGCTGC